>DAHWDR010000075.1:0-12450 GCA_027330745.1 Acetobacteraceae bacterium
ACACGCGACATGCTCTCGATGCCGGCGCAGATGAACCCCTCGCCGGCACCGAGCTGGATCTGCCCCGCCGCGATATGCACCGACTGCATCGAGGAGCCGCAGAAGCGGTTCACCGTCATCCCCGCGACCGACAGCGGCAGATCGGCGAGCAGCGCGACCAGACGCCCGACATTCAGCCCCTGCTCGCCCTCCGGGAACGCACAGCCGAGGATCAGGTCCTCGATATCCTCCGCCCGCACGCGCGTCCGCTCGATCAGCGCGCGGACCACCTGCGCGGCGAGGTCATCGGGGCGCAGGCGGGCAAGACCGCCCTTGCTCGCGAAGTGGAACGGCGAGCGGGCATAGCCCGCGATGACGACATTGGTCATGCGCTGTGTCTCCCTTTGGTCAATCGGCGGCGCGCGTCTCGGCGGCGCGCGCTTCGGCAAGCGCGGCACGTGCCTGCGCCTCGATCTCGGACAGTTCGACGATGGACTGTTCGACCGCCGCGCGCTGCTGGCGAAGCTGGTTCAGCCGCGTGGTGACCGCGGCGAGCAGATGGCGCAGTTGCGTGCGCTGCGTGATGTCGGCGTCGTAGAGGTCGAGATATTCGCGGATCTCACTCAGCGAGAAGCCGAGCCGCTTGCCGCGCTGGATCAGGATCATGCGCGCGCGGTCGCGCTGCGTATAGACGCGCGTGGTGCCGGCACGGCCCGGCGCGATCAGCCCCTTGTCCTCGTAGAACCGCACGGCACGGGGCGTCAGCCCAAGGTCGCGGGCGAGTTCCGTGACGGTGTACAGCCGGTCGGTCATGCGCGGCCCCAAACGGTCGGCGCTTTACCTATACGTCAACCAAGTGACGCGCAATACCCAGAGGTGATCGCGACGGCTATCGTTTTGCAGTACGGAAAGGTGCGCCTCATAAACGAAGCGCCGGTCAGGCTGGTACCCTGACCGGCGCTGATGCCACCACGGCCGGATGGTGGTTCCAGAGGAGCACGCGATGACACACAATCGCGCCCTCCTGCGTTGGATCATGGTGACCGTGACCATTCGGGTCAAGGTGATCGTGCGTCCGCGGTAAGGAGGGGGCCGGCCCGTCCGCGGGCCGGCCTTCTCCCTGGCGGCTTGTCATGCTACCGCGCGCATCATGCTCAAGCCCCTGCTGCGGCGGCCGGCGCCGCAAGCATTGCTGGCCGCGATGCTCGGCCGTTACCTGGCGCTCGCGCTGCGGACCACGCGCTGGACGCTGGAGGGTGCGGACAACATCGCGCCGCATTTCGCCGGCTCTCCAGCGATCGTCGCGTTCTGGCATGACCGGCTGCCGCTGATGCCGGCGCTGTGGCGGGAGGCGAAACGGCACGGCGCCGGCGTCCGCGCCCATGTTCTGGTCAGCCGCCACAGCGACGGCAGGCTGATCGGCGACCTGATGCGGCGCTTCGGGTTCGAGATCGTCCACGGCTCGACGGCGCGCGACGGCGATGATCGCGGCGGTGCGGCGGCGCTGCGCGAACTGTTGCGGGTTCTCGCGGTCGGCGAACATGTCGCGATCACGCCCGACGGCCCGCGCGGGCCGCGGCGGCAGGCGGCGGCGGGGGTGGCGCAGCTTGCCGCGGTCTCCGGCGTGCCGGTGCTGCCCTGCGCCGCCCAGACCACCCGCCGCCGCGTGCTGGGGAGTTGGGACCGCATGGTACTGCCGCTGCCCTTCGGCCGTGGCGTGCTGGTCTGCGGCCCGGCAATTTCAGTACCGCGGCGCGGGGCAGAGGCGGCGCTCCCCGCCATCGCCGCCGCGATGACCGCGGCGGCCGAGCGGGCCGACCTGCTCTGCCCGTGATGGCGCCGCTCTATGCCGGCGCGGCGACGCTCGCCGCCCCCGGGCTGCGCCTGCTGCTCGCGCGGCGCCTTCGCCGTGGCAAGGAGGTGGCGGGGCGGCTCGATGAGCGGCGCGGCATCGCCACCCTGCCGCGCCCGTCCGGCCGGCTGCTCTGGCTGCACGCGGCGAGCGTGGGGGAGACGGTGTCGGTGCTGCCGGTGCTGGCGGAGCTGCCGCTGCTGGCGCCGGATGCGACCGTGCTGCTCACCACCGGCACCGTCACATCGGCGCGGTTGCTGGCGCAGCGGTCGGCGGCGGCGCGTGTGCTGCACCAGTTCGCGCCGCTGGACGTGCCGCGCTGGGCGCGGCGGTTCGTGGACCATTGGCGGCCCGACGCGGCGGCGTTCGTGGAGAGCGAGATCTGGCCCAACCTGCTCGCCGCCTGCCGCGCGCGATGCATTCCGCTGATGCTGATCAATGCCCGTTTGTCGCCGCGCAGCTTCGCGCGCTGGCGGCGTGCCGGCGCGTTCGCGCGGGCGCAGTTCGGCGCATTCGCGGCGGTGCAGGCGCAATCGGCGGCGGATGCCGAACGGCTGCGCGCGCTCGGCGCACGCGGGGTCACGGCACCCGGCAACCTGAAATTCGCCGCCGCCCCGCTGCCGGTCGCGGCGGACGAACTGGCCGCGCTGCGCCGCCTGCTCGCCGGCCGGCCGGTCTGGCTCGCCGCCAGCACGCATCCGGGCGAGGAGGCGCTGATCCGCGACGCGCATCTGGCTCTCGCCCCACGCCATCCCCGCCTGCTCACGGTGATCGTGCCGCGCCATCCCGCGCGCGGGGCGGAGGTTTCGGGGCTGATGACCGGCCTGCCGGTCACGCGCCGCGCCGCGGGCGAGGCGCCGCCGCCCGCCGCGGGTGTCTGGGTTGCCGACACGCTGGGTGAGCTCGGGCTGTTCTATGCGGCCGTCGGGCTCGCCTTCGTCGGCGGCAGCCTGGTTGCGCATGGCGGGCAGAATGTGCTGGAGCCGGCGCGGCTCGGCTGCGCCATCGCGATCGGGCCGCATGTCGCCAACTTCGCCGAGCCGGTCGCGGTCCTGGCCGCTGCCGGCGGCATCGCGAAGGTCGCCGACGACACGGAATTGGCCGACTGGGTTGCCGCGATGCTGGATCACGCGCCGCGCCGGGCGGCGATGGCCGAGGCCGCGAGCCGGGCCGCCACGCGCGATGCCGACCTGCCGCGCCAGGTCGCGGCGGCGCTGGCCGCGCTGCTGCCGCCCGCCTGATGCGCGCGCCGGACTTCTGGCGGCACGACGGCGTGCTCCCCGCCCTCCTCGCGCCCGCGGCGGCGCTGTGGACGTTCGCGGCGGCGCGGCGGGTGGCGCGGCCGGGGTGGCGCGCGCCGGTGCCGGTGTTCTGCGTGGGCAACGCCTCGGTGGGTGGGGCGGGAAAAACTACGGTGGCGCTCGATCTGGCGGCGCGGCTGGCCGCGTCCGGTCGGGCACCGCATGTGTTGTTGCGCGGCTATCGCGGCGCCGCGCGCGGGGTGCACCAGGTCGCAGCCGGGGATTCGGTGGCGCTGGTGGGCGACGAGGCGAAGCTGCTGGCCGCGGTGGCGCCGACTTGGGTGGGGGCCGATCGCGTTGCCTCGGCGCAGGCGGCGGTGGCGGCGGGGGCGGGCGCCCTGGTGCTGGATGATGGGTTGCAGAACCCTACGCTGGCCAAGGATGTGTCGCTTCTGGTGATTGACGGCGGCGCCGGTTTCGGCAACGGGCGGGTGCTGCCGGCGGGTCCGCTGCGCGAGCCGGCGGCCGCGGCGGCGATGCGCTGCGCGGCGGCGGTGTTGATCGGCGCGGACCGCCGGGGGGTGGCCCCGGCCGGCGTGCCGTTGCTGCGAGCGGCGCTGGTGGCGGACCCGACCGGCTGGCGCGGCGTGCCGGTGCTGGCGTTTGCCGGGATCGGCCGGCCCGAGAAGTTCTTCGCGACGCTGGAAGATCTGGGCGCGGTGCTGCGGGCGCGGATCGGATTCGCTGACCATCATGCCTATCGTCCGCGGGAATTGGCGATGCTGCTGACGCGCGCGCGGGCGCTGGGCGCGGTGCCGGTGACCACGGCAAAGGACGCGGTGCGGCTGTCGGCGGCGATGCGCGCGGAAACGCGGGTGCTGGAGGTGGCGCTGGCGTGGGAGGACCCGGCGGCGCTGACCGCGCTGCTCGCTGCGCCGTTCGCGGGGCGTTAACCCGGCGCAGGGCAGGGTTGCCGCCGGATTGCGGTGGGGCTGCGCGTGGGTGTCTTGCGATCTGGCTTCTTCGCCTCGCCTGCAGGTGGCGCCGGGCGACTGGCGGCGTTGGACGGGCTGCGCGGCGTGCTGGCGGTGTATGTCATGCTCTCGCATCTGGCTCCGTTTGCCGCGTTGCCGGACTGGGTGGTGGCCCCGTTCGCGCATGGCGGGGCGGCGGTGGACGTGTTCTTTGTACTGAGCGGCCTAGTGATCACCCGTTCGCTGGATCGGTTCGCGTGGCGCCCCGGGCCATTTCTGCGGGCGCGGGCGCGGCGGATCCTGCCGCTGTACCTGGCCGTGCTGGCGCTGGCGGTGGCGATCCAGCCGCTGCCCCTGCCGTTTCCGGCCATGGGCTGGATCGGCCCCATCAGCCCGGGTCGGTTCATCTGGTCCGGCGGCTGGCCGGCGGATGGCTGGGCGGTGCTGGCGGCGCATCTGACGATGACGCATGGGCTGTTTCCGCGCGGCGTCCTGCCTTGGGCCTGGGTGGGATTTCTCGGCGCCGCCTGGAGCCTGTCCACTGAGTTCCAGTTCTATGCCCTGGTGGCGTTGATCGCGGCGGCCGGCGGGCAGCGCTGGCGGGGCGCGCTGCCATGGCTGTTCCTGGCCCTCGCAGCAGCAGGGCTGAGCTGGGGCCGCGTGGCGCCGCCTGGCTGGGTGTTTTCGCGCGCGTTCCTGCCCAACGCGGCGCAGTATTTCGCACTGGGGATCGCGGGGGCGCTGTGGGTGGACAGGCCGCAGGCCTGGTGGCGCCACGCGGCGGTGTTGGCAGGGACGCTGGTACTGTGCTTCCTGCATGGCGGGATCGGGAAACTCGCCGCGCCGCTGGTCTGGACCGCATGCCTGGCGACTGAGCGCGGCGGCGTTCCGGCCCCGCTGCTTGCAGCCCCGCTGGGGTCCCTGTTGCGCCGCCCCGCGCTGCGTTGGCTGGGGTCGATTTCCTATGCTCTCTATCTTGTGAATGAGCCGGTGCAGAAGCTTCTGGGGATCGTGCTGGCGTGCCTCGCGCGCGGCAATTCGGCATGGTTCACGATCCTGTGGGTGCCGCTGGCGATCCTGCTGCCGCTGACTGCCGCCTGGGCGCTGCACCGGAGGATCGAGGCACCGCCCGTGCCTCTGTCGCGACGGGGGCGTTTCGTTTTATGGTCCTGATCCTGTCGTTCCATGCCCCGAGGTCCCCGTGCGCCTGCCGTCCGGTTCGTTCGTCCTGCTTGCGGCATTGACGCTGGCCGGCTGTCAGACGGCGCCGAAGCCGAAGCCGGTCGCGACCGGCCCGGCGCTGCCGCTGCCGCCGGCGATGCAGCCCGCGGCGCCGCAACGTGCCCGGGTGGCGGGGGCTTGGCGGTTCACCACCGATCCGGTGGCCGGCTGCGTGGCGCGCGCGGACGGGCGCGGCGGCCGGCTGCGGGTGACGGTGCAGCGCGGGCATGGCGTGGTGGTCGTGCTGTATGTCCCGGGGACGACGCGGCCGCATGGTGCGACTTGGCCGGGGGCGCTGCGCTTCGACGGGCGCGGTGGCGGCTGGACGATCCCGGCGCGGCTGGGGCCAGGGGGGTTGGCGGTGGGGTTCTCGGCGCTGGACGCAGCCGCGGTGGGGCGTATCGCGCTGCTGCTGGGGGGCGGGGTGCTAGTACCCGTGGCGGGCGGGATGGAGCTGCCGCGCATGACCTTGCCATCGGCCGGGGCGGACGGCCGGGCCTGGTTCGGCTGCGCACGCGGGGCGCTGTCCTGAGTGACGATCGGGGAGCGCCGCCCATCGTTGGAATAGGTTACCGTAGCTCCATTGCGTTCACGGATTCGGCCGACCGCGCGCGCGTCACCCTGCCTGCCGCGGCCGGTAGATCGCCACGTGATGCAATTCCGCCAGCGGGCGGGTCGCATCGGCCAGCACCAGGGCGTCCAACTCCACGAACCGGTGGCCCTTGCGCTCGTAATTGGCCGCCACGCGAGCATGCACCGTGACCGTCTCTCCCACGCGCCCCGCCGACAGGTTGCGGATCGTGCTGCCGACATGCATCCACGGTCCCAGCACCACGTTATGGCTCAGCGCCCAGTTGCCGGTGCGCAGGATCAGCCCCGGATGCGCCAGACCCTCACGCGCATAGAGCAGGTCGGTTTCGCGTACGTCGCGCAGATAGGCGTGGTGAAACGCCTCGGTCAACGCCAGCGGACGCATTCCCAGAAGCCTGCCGACGGCGAGCGAGGTTTCGTCCGCCGGCGGCCGCGATGCCGGCGGTTCCGGAGGGATGGCATAGCGGCCGGGCGCGGCTGGGGTATCGACCAGTGCCGCGCTTCCCTCGGCGCAGGCAACCGAATGGCTTTCCACGCCGATCGTGATCCCGTCGGGCGTTTCGCTGGCCGTGATGATCGCCTCGTCGCCATCGTAGACGGGTTTGGCAAAGCGGCAGGACGCCGTGCCGCGGTCCAGCCAGGCACGGCCCCAACGCGCGACTGCCGGATGGGCCATATAGGCCCAGACATCGACCCCCGGCACCAGACCGCCCGTGAACCCGAAGCGGCGCGCCACGGCGTCGTCGTGGATCTTGTTCTCCGAATCCTGCGCCGAATTATACGCAAGTACCCGATAGGCGTCGGTCATGGCGTCCTTCCCCCCGTGTTATTCGGCGGCCAGGCGTTCGCGTGCCGCCGCGGCCTCGGCCCACACGGCCGTGTCGTGGAACACCGCGCCCCCGGCCGGCGGAGCCGGATCGTCGCTGGTCAGCGCGTTGATGCCGATCCCGCCCTCGTAGCATTCCGACGGCCAGACGCTCTCCACCACCAGCACGCCCGGTTGCACGCCGTCGAACAGACGCGCGTGCAGGACCACGGTGCCGCGGGCATTGCCGAGGCGCGCACGGGCGCCGTCCGTCAGGCCCAGTCGGGCGGCATCCGTGGGGTGGATCATGACGGTGGGCCGGCCTTCGCGCTTGCGCGACCCCGGTGTCTCGGTGAAGCTGGTATTCAGGAACTGCCGTGCTGGCGATGTCATCATGCGGAACGGCGTCGTCGGCGTGCGTTCGTCGATGATCGCGAAATGATCCGGCAGCGCCGGCATCCCGGCCGCGAACGGGCCCAGCGCCGCCCAGTCGGGACGGAAATGGAACCGTCCGTCACGATGCGGAAACCCGTCGTGGAAATGCGCGGTGGCGAACGGCTCGGCTGCGTCCACCCAGCGCCGCGCTTGCACCTCCCCCGCGCCCGGTCGGCCGGACGCGCGCAAGGTGGCGTCGATCAGTTCCATTTCCGTCATGCGGAAGCCGGGATGCTCGGCGCCAAGGCGGGTGGCCAGCGCGCAGATCACCGCGTGATTCGATCGACATGCGCCCGGCGGGTCGATCAATTTCGCGCCGATCTGGAAATAGGTGTGGCCGCCGGCCTGGTACAGATCGTCATGCTCCAGGAACATGGTCGCGGGGAGCACGATGTCGGACCAGCGCGCGGTTTCGGTCAGGAACTGTTCATGGGTGCAGACGAACAGGTCCTCGCGCGCGAAGCCGCGGCGCACGCGGTTGCTGTCGGGGCAGACGGTCAGCGGGTTCTGGTTCTGGATGAACAGAGCGTGGACCTGCGGCCCGTCGCCGAGTTCGGTCCGGTCCCCGGTCAGCACCGCGCCGATCCGGCTCATGTCCATGATGCGGACCGAGCGATCGAGCACGTCCAGCCCCTCGATCAGCGTCTTGTCCCAGCGATAGACGCCGCGGTTGCTCCACAGCGCGCCGCCGCCCTCGTGCGGCCAGGTGCCGGCGACGGTGGCGAGCGCGGTTACGGCGTGCATGTTGGCCGCCCCGTTGCGGGAACGGGCGAAACCGTAGCCCAACCGGATATAGCTGCGCTTGGTCGCGCCGTACCATGCTGCGAAGCGTTCGATCTCGGCGACACTCAGCCCGGTAATGGCAGCGGCCCAGTCCGGTCCGCGTGTTGCCAGATGCGCTTCCAGCCCGGCCGGATCGTCGGCGTGGGTGGCCATGTAGCCGCGGTCCGCCCAGCCGTCGCGAAACGCGATATGCATCAATGCGCAGGCCAGTGCGCCATCGGTACCGGGACGCGGCATGACGTGCAGATCGGCCACCGCGGCGGTGCCGGAACGATACGGGTCCACCACCACCAGCTTCGCGCCGCGTTCCTTCCGCGCGCGCGCCACATGGGTCATCACGTTGACCTGGGTGGCGACAGGATTGCCGCCCCAGATCACGATCAGATCGGATTTCGCCAGCTCGCGCGGATCAGGGCCACGATAACCGCCGACGCCGGCGAACCAGCCGGATTCGCAGATCGAGGTGCAGATCGTCAGCTTCTGACGGGAATAGCGCATCGCGTGGCGCAGCCGATTGATCCCGTCGCGCTGCACCAGCCCCATCGTGCCGGCGTAGTAGAACGGCCACACCGCCTCCGCTCCGTGCCGTGCCGCCACCTGGACCAGCGCGTCCGTGGTGCGGTCCAGCGCCTCGTCCCAGCTGATTTCCCGGAACTGACCGGACCCACGTGGTCCGGTGCGCAGCAAGGGGCGGGTCAGCCGGTCCGGGTGATGGACGCGCTCGGCGTAGCGCGCGACCTTCGCGCAGATCACGCCGCGGGTGTAATCGTTATCGGCCGCGCCGCGTACCGCGCCGATCCGGCCGCCGTCATGCACCTCCACCTCCAGCGCGCAGGTGGAGGGGCAGTCATGCGGGCAGACGGACCGGCGGATTTCCATCAGCTGCGCCAGTCGGTCCGGTCATGGGCGATCAGGCGCAGCGCCGCATCCCACACCATGACGTAATGATCGTCGTTTTCCTGGCGGCGGAATTGTTCGACGGTGTGGCGGCGGACCTCTTCGGGCGGGGTCAGTAGCGTTTGCCCGCCGGCCAGGGCGGCCACCTGGGCGGCGCAGGCGCGTTCCAGCATATAGGTCATGTGGAACGCCTCGGCGATCGAGGTCCCGCCGACCAGCAGCCCGTGATTCTGCAATACCATCGCCTTGTGCTGGCCGAGATCGGCCACCAGGCGCTCGCGTTCAGCGAGATCGAGCGCGATCCCCTCATAGCCGTGATAGCCCAGGTAGCCGTAGAATTTCAGCGCATGTTGGCTGATCGGCAGCAGGCCGTCGGGATGGGCCGAGACGGCGATGCCGGCCGCGGTGTGGGTGTGGACCACGCAGAGCAGATCGGGGCGGGCCATGTGGATCGCGGAATGGATCGTGAAGCCGGCAGCGTTGACGCGGCGGCTCTGGCCGTCGTCGGGTTCGATGACGTTGCCGTCCAGATCGACCTTCACCAGGTCGGAGGCGCACATCTCGTGGAAATTCACGCCATAGCGGTTGATCAGGAAATGATGATCGGGGCCGGGCAGGCGGGCGCTGAGATGGGTGTAGATGAAATCGGTCCAGCGGTGATGCGCGACCAGCCGATAAAGGGCGGCAAGGTCGCAGCGGATCGCCCATTCGGCTTCGGAATAGCCGGCGCGAGCGCGGGGGGCGGCGAGGATGTTCATGGCGGGGTCCTGGAAGGTTCGGGGCGCAGCATCCGCCGAGCCGGGCGGGGGCGTCAATTCCGCCGCTCCCGCCGGTCAGGGCAGGCGGATGCCGGCCGCGCCCGCCCCCGGCAGCACCGGCGCGGTTCTCCAATCGGAGCTGCAGCCGGCGGCCGGAGGTCAGGCCGCCAGCGCCTCGGCAACCGCCGCGATCCCCGGAACGCGTTCCGCCGGCCCCAGCACCGCCAGCGTGGGCACGGCACGGAAATGGCGCGCCGCGGCGCGTTCCACATCCGCCACCGTCACCGCCGCCAGCTTGCCCACCGTCTCCGCGGTCGGGATCACCCGGTCGAATACCTGCAGCTGGCGGGCCAGCTGCTCGCAGCGGCTGCCGGTGCTTTCCAGCGACATCAGCAGCGACGCTTTCACCTGGGCGCGGGCACGGGCCAGTTCCGTCTCGGTGACGCCGTTCTGGACCTTGCGCAGTTCCGCGATCGCGACCGGCATCAGCTCCGCCGCCTCGTCCTCGCCGGTGCCGGCATAGACGCCGAACACGCCGCCATCGACGAAGGGCTGGGTGAAGGAATAGACCGAATAGACCAGTCCGCGCTTCTCCCGCACTTCCTGGAACAGGCGCGAAGACATCCCGCCGCCCAGCAACGTCGAAAGCAGCAGGGTCGGGTAGTAGTCGGGATCGGCGTAGCCGACCGAGGGGAAGCCCAGCACGATATGCACCTGGTCGAGATCGCGGCCCTCGCGGAACTCCCCTCCGCCATACCGGCCGCCCTCGGCGCGTGCCGCCGGCGCGGCCGGCAGGTCGGCGAAGTGGCGCTCGATCAGCGCCAGAACTTCCTCGTGGCGGATCGCGCCGGCTGCGGCGACGACCAGGTTGGAGGCCGGGTATTGCCGGCGCATATAGCCGGTCAGCACGTCGCGCCCCATCGCCTTGATCCCCGCCTCCGGCCCCAGCACGGGCCGGCCCAGCGGCTGGTCCGGATAGGCCGCTTCCTGGAAGCGGTCGAAGATGATGTCGTCGGGAGTATCGTTCGCCTGGCCGATTTCCTGGAGGATCACGCCGCGTTCGCGTTCCAGCTCCTCGGGCGCGAAGGACGAATGGGTCAGGATGTCGCCGATGATATCCACCGCCAGGGCGGTGTCCTCCTTCAGCACCTTGGCGTAATACGCGGTCTGCTCGCGCGCGGTGTAGGCGTTCAGATGCCCGCCCACAGCCTCGATTTCCTCGGCGATCGCGGCGGCGGAGCGGCGTTCGGTGCCCTTGAACGCCATGTGTTCCAGGAAATGCGAAACGCCGTTCTCGGCGGCGGTTTCGTGGCGCGACCCGGTGGCGACATAAGCGCCGAAGGAGACGGTCTCGACCCGCTCCATCCGCTCCGTCACTACGGTCAGGCCGGAGGGCAGGCGGGTCAGGCGGATCGCATCGGTGGCATCGGTCACGTGTTCGGCTCCCAGCGCAACATATAAGCGCCGGATATGGGGCTATTCGGAGCCGGCGGCCAGAGGGCTATCGAGAGGGCTATGGAGAGGGCAACTCCCCGCATTGACACCGCCCGGCCCGCGTGAGACCGGAACCCCTGCGCGCCAGGTCTTGCGCCGGAGACTGCCCTTGCCCGTGTCCTTCTCGCTGCGCCGTTCCTGTGTGCTGTTCGCCGCCCTCGCACTGGGCGGGTGCAGCCTGCTCGTGCCGCCGCGCCAGATTCGCGGCAACCGGGTCGATGCCGACGCGCTGGCGCAACTGCATCCCGGCCAGACCACCGAGGCGGCGGCCCGCGATTTGCTCGGTTCCCCCACCGCCAAGGACACCTTCAATCAGAACGACTGGTATTACATGACCGAGACCACGCGCCAGAGCATCGGCGGTACCCAGTCGGTGTTGAACCAGGGCGTGGTGGTGCTGCGGTTCACCAGTGGCGGCGTGCTGGAACATGTCTCCCGCATCAGCCGCAAACAGGCGCTTTCGGCGCCGATCGTGGCACGCACGACGCCCTCGCCGGGCGGCAGTCCGGGGTTCTTCCAGCAGCTTCTGGGCAATGTCGGGCGGATCGGGCCGAGCCTGCCGGATCAGGGCGACAGCGGTGGGTCGATCGGTGGGGCGCCGACCCATTGACCCGGCCCGCCGCGCTCCCTGCCACGCCCGGGCGGTGGCTGCCGCTGCTGGCGCTGCTGTGCCTGGCGGCGGCGCCGGCGCCGGTGCGGCTGGCTGCGCATCAGGCGCTGTACCGCCTGACCCTTGTCGATGGTCGCGGCGATGTGGTGGGCGGGACCGGGCTGCTGGGTTACCGCGTGACCCATGCGTGCCCCGGATGGCGGCTGCAGCAACGGCTGGAAATGACGGTCACCAACACCACCGGCACGCAGACCCGCATGGTGTCGGACTACGCCACCTGGGAATCGCCCGACGGCACGCGGCTACGCTTCCACATGACCCAGACCACCGACGGGCGGATCGCGGCCGAGACCGCGGGCAGCGCGCGCCTGACCCGCCCGGGTGGGCCGGGCGAGGTGAATTACACGCGCCCCGGCGGTCCGCACACGCTGGCACTGCCGGCCGGCACTCTGTTCCCGTTGGCACAGACCAGCGCCGTGATCGCCGCCGCACTGGCCGGGAAGACATTCCTGGCCGCGCCGCTGTTCGATGGTACCAGCGCGCACGGCGTGGAGCCGAGCAGCATGGTAACGCTCGCCCGCCTGCCGCCCGGGCCGGCACCGTACCCGGCGCTGGCCGGGCTGCCGAGCGTGCGGGTGCATCTGGCGTTCTTCGGCCATAATCCCGAGGCGATTCTGCCGGAGTTCGAGTCCACCGTGCATTACTGGGCCAACGGCGTGGCCGGGACGCAGCGGATGGATTTCGGCGATTTCGTCATGAAGGCGACGCTGATCGCGTTCCGTCCGCTCGCCGACCCCTGCAAGCGGTAAA
>DAHWDR010000099.1:0-22585 GCA_027330745.1 Acetobacteraceae bacterium
ACCACCGACCCACAGCTTAGAAGGCTGTTGCTCTGTCCGGCTGAGCTAAGGGCGCGCGCGGACCGTGGTTACCCCTGCCTCGGTTCCCGGTCCAGCACCGCGCGCGGCCCGCCCGCCACGCAGATCGGCGCGGCCGGGCCAGCCCGATCGCAAGCATGACAGCAACGGCCCGGCGGCTCACGCCCCGTCCAGGCGCGCCCGCAGCCCCGCCACCACCGCGGCGAACATCGCGCTGGTCAGCCGCCCGGTATTCGTGTTCAGCCGCGACACATGGTAACTGTCGGCCAGAACCGGCCGGCCCGGCAGCGCATGCAGCGCGCCGTGCGAGAAGCGGGCCTCGGCCACGCGCACGCCCCAGGCGCGCAGCACCGCCTGATGCGCGATCCCACCCAACGCCAGCACCGCCCGCAATCCGGGCATCGTCGTCATCTCGGCCGCCAGGAACGGCAAACAGGCGCGGGATTCCGCCGGCAGCGGCCGGTTCCCCGGCGGGACGCAGCGGACCGAGTTGGTTACCCTTACGTCGCGCAGCACCAGCCCGTCATCGGCCCGCGCGTCGTACCTGCCGGCGGCAAATCCGAATTGCAGCAGGGTCTGGTACAACAGCACCCCGGCGTAGTCGCCGGTGAACGGCCGCCCGGTGCGGTTCGCGCCGCGCAGCCCGGGCGCCAGCCCCACCACCAGCAACGCCGCGTCCGGGGCGCCGAAGCTTGGTACCGGGGCGTTCCACCAGCCACGCTCGGCAACGCGGGAGGCGGCGCGGAATGCCACCAGCCGGGGGCACAGGGGGCAGTCGCGCCCCGGCCCCAAGTCAGCCTCGCTCACGCCGCGTCCGGGCTTTCGTGGAATGGTTCGGCCGGCGTGCTGCGCATCGGCCGCGGCGGCCGCGGTTCGGTCTGGCGGCGCGTGAACTCGGTGCTGATATCGGCTAGATCCAGGAACTGGTCGGCCTGACGGCGCAGATCGTCGGCCACCATCGGCGGCGTGGTGCGGATCGACGACACCACCGACACCCGCACCCCCTTGCGCTGCACCGCCTCGATCAGACGGCGGAAATCGGCGTCGCCGCTGAACAACACGGCGTGGTCGATATGCGGGGCGAGTTCCAGCATGTCCACGGCGATCTCGACCTCCATGTTGCCTTTGACGCGGCGGCGGCCGGTGGCGTCGGTGAACTCCTTGGCCGGTTTGGTGACCAGGGCGTATCCGTTATAGGCCAGCCAGTCGGTCAGCGGTTTCAGCGGCGAGTAATCGTCGGTTTCCAGCAGCGCAGAGTAATAATACGCCCGGATCACGTTGGCCTGGCGGCGGAAATACTCCAGCATGTTGCGGTAATCGACGTCGAAGCCGAGATTGCGGCTGGCGGAGTAGAGATTGGCGCCGTCGATGAACAAGGCCACGCGCTCGGTGGGCAGGAAAGCCATGTCGGATTCTCCTTCTGCGATGCCAGGGGCCAGACCTAAAATGCCGTCCGGGCGACCGGGGGCGATCATCCCATCATCGGGCGGAAAGTGAAACCCGCGCCGATCCTGGTGGCGCTGGGGGCGAATCTGCCGGGGCCGGCGGGCGACCCGTTGGCGACCTGCCGATCCGCCGCCGCCGCGCTGGACGCGCTGCCTGGGCTGCGGCTGCGGGCGTTGTCGCGCTGGTATCGTACCGCGCCTGACCCGCCTTCGGACCAGCCGTGGTATGTCAACGCGGTCGCCTTGCTGGAAGGCGCGGCGGACCCCGCCGTGCTGCTCGCCACGCTGCACCAGATCGAGGCGGCTTCCGGGCGCATCCGCGGCGGCGTGACGAACGCGGCGCGTCCGCTGGACCTCGATCTGATCGCGATCGGCGGCCTGATCCGCGCCGCTCCCGACCCGATCCTGCCGCATCCGCGCGCGCATCTGCGCCGCTTCGTGCTGGACCCGCTGGCCGACGTGGCGCCCGGCTGGATCCACCCGATCCTGGGGCGGACTGCCGCCACGCTCGCCGCCGCGTTACCACACGGGTAATCTCGCCCGACCGGAACAGGATCGCCCCCATGGACCCAGCCGCCCTGACCGCCACCGACGCCGCCAGCCGCATCCAGGCCGGCACGCTGCGGCCCGAGGCGTTGATGGAAGCCTGCCTGGATCGCATCGCCGTGCGCGAGCCGGTGCTGCGCGCATTCGCCTGGTTTGATGCCGCCGCGGCGCGGGACGCAGCCACCCAAACTGGCGCCGCCGCGCCCGGAGCACTGCATGGGCTGCCGGTGGGGGTGAAAGATCTGTTCGACACCGCCGATAGGCCCGCCGCCTATGGCTCCCCGATTTGGGCGGGCTGGCGTCCGCGGGCGGATGCGGCCGCCGTGGCGCGAACGCGGGCCGCCGGCGGCGTGGTGATCGGCAAGACCGTGACCACGGAATTCGCCACCCGCAAGCCGGGGCCGACCACCAATCCACACAATCCCGCGCATACGCCGGGGGGATCGTCGTCCGGCTCGGCGGCGGGCGTGGCGGCGGGGTTCTTCCCCTTGGCCATCGGCAGCCAGACCGCCGGCAGCGTGATCCGCCCGGCCGCGTTCTGCGGCGTGGTCGGCTACAAACCGAGCTTCGGCCTGATCAGTCGCGCCGGAATGAAGCCGGGGTCCGACAGCCTGGACACGGTGGGGGTGTTCGCCCGCTCGGTGGCGGATTGCGCGCTGTTCGCGGGCGCGCTGTCGGGCCGGGATCTGGGCGATCCGGCGCGGCGGATGGCGCGGGCGCCGCGTATCGGCTTGTGCCGGACCTCGTCATGGCGACTCGCGGCGCCGGAGACGATGGCGCTGCTGGACGACGTGGCCGCCCGCCTGGCGCACGCGGGCGCACGCGTCAGCCAGCGCGATCTGCCCGACGCCTGCGCCGCCCTGGAATCCGCCCACCCGATCGTGATGAACCGAGAGAGCGCCCACGCCCTGAGTTGGGAACTGACCCATGCCCGCGCGTCCATCAGCGCCGGATTGCTGGAGCGGCTGGATTCCGGCCTGGCCCAGCCCGAGGCCGCTGTGGCCGGCGCCTATGCCGCCTTCACCGCCGCCCGTGCCGCCTTCCCGACCGCGCTGGAGGGGATGGACCTGCTGCTGACGCCCGCCGCCCCGGGCGAGGCGCCGGAGGGCCTGGATTGGACCGGCGATCCGGCCTTCAACATCATCTGGACCAGCCTCGGCGTGCCCTGCGTCACGGTGCCCGCCGGAGTCGGGCCGCGCGGCCTGCCGCTGGGGGTGCAGATCGTGGCGGCGACGGACGCGGCAGCGCTGGGCTGGGCCGGCTGGGTGACGGCTGCGCTGGGGTAGCGTGTGGGGCGCGTTAATGCACCGCGCCGGCGACCTGCCAGGCGCCTTCCCAGATCATCCGCACCGCCACCGCGGTCACCATCGCCAGACCCGCCCAGGCGATCCAGCGCTGTCGCGTGAGCACCCGCGCGAGCAGATCCGCCGCCAGCCCCATCAGCGCCACCGACAGTGCCAGACCCGCGATCAGAACCCAGCCGCGCCCGCCGGCGGCGCCAGCCACGGCCAGAACATTGTCGAGGCTCATCGACAGATCCGCCAGCACGATGTTGCGCAGCGCGCGGGCCAGGCTGACGCCACTCGCTCCGGCGCCGTGGGACGCAGGGGGGTGACGCAGCTCGCGCCACATCTTCCATGCCACCCACAGCAGCAGCAGCCCGCCGGCCAGCAGCAGCCCGATCAGCGCCAGCAGGTCCAGCGCAACCAGGCCGAGCGCGATGCGGATGACGGTGGCGCCGCCGATGCCCAGCAGGATTGCGATCCGGCGCTGTCGCGGCGGCAGGGCGGCCACCGCCAGCCCCACCACCACGGCGTTGTCGCCGGCCAGGGCCACGTCGATCAGGATCACCTGGCCGAGAGCGGCAAGGTCGTGAAGAGGCAAGGTCATCGCCCCGGTATCGCCGAGCCGGCCGGGTGCGTCCATGCCGCGCAGCGGCCTGGCGTGTACCGGTCCTCGCAAGGGTTCGGTCACAGGTCCGGCGCCGGCCCGGCTTCCGGGGACGGGCACGGTCCTGTATCACGATGGCTCCATCGCATCGGGACCCACCGCATGGCATCGTACGTTCTGGAGGGCACGACCGGCCCCTGGGAGACCGTGATCGGGCTGGAAGTCCATGCCCAGGTGATCAGCCGCGCCAAGCTGTTCTCTGGCGCGGCGACCGAGTTCGGGGCCGAGCCGAACACGCAGGTCAGCTTCGTCGATGCTGGATTCCCCGGGATGTTGCCGGTGCTGAACCGTGAATGCGTGGCCCAAGCGGTACGCACCGGTCTGGGACTGAACGCACGAATCAACCTGGTCAGCCGGTTCGACCGCAAGAACTATTTCTATGCCGATCTGCCGGCGGGCTACCAAATCAGCCAGTTCGCGCACCCGATCGTGGGCGAGGGCGTGATCGAGATCGAACTGCCGGACGGAGAGACGAAGCCGATCGGCGTGACGCGGTTGCATCTGGAACAGGACGCCGGCAAGTCGCTGCACGACCAGAATCCGACCAAGTCGCTGATCGACCTCAACCGCGCCGGGGTGGCGTTGATGGAGATCGTGTCCGAGCCCGATCTGCGCGGACCGGAGGAAGCCGGGGCGTATCTGCGCAAGCTGCGTACCATCCTGCGCTATCTGGGAACCTGCGACGGGAACATGGACGAAGGCTCCATGCGCGCGGATGTGAACGTGTCGGTACGCAAACACGGCGAGCCGTTCAGGACCCGGTGCGAGGTGAAGAACGTCAACTCGATCCGCTTCGTGATGCAGGCGATCGAGGCGGAGGCGCGGCGGCAGATCGAGGTGTGGGAAACGGGCGGAACGGTGAAGCAGGAAACCCGGCTCTACGATCCCGGACGCGGCGAGACGCGGTCGATGCGGTCGAAGGAAGACGCGCATGACTACCGATATTTCCCGGACCCCGACCTGCTGCCGCTGGTGCTGGACGCGGACTGGGTGGCATCGTTGCGCGCGGCGCTGCCCGAACTGCCGGATGCGAAACGGGCGCGGTTCATGCGTGAATTCGCGCTGCCGGTCTACGACGCGGGTGTACTGGTGGCGGAACAAGCGACGGCGGATTACTTCGAATTCGTGGCGAAAGGGCGCGACGCCAAGCTGGCGGCGAACTGGGTGATGGGGGATCTGTTCGCGGCGCTGAACCGGACCGGGCGAGGGATCGAGGCCTCGCCGGTCTCGGCCGCTGCGCTTGGTGCGCTGCTGGACCGGATGACGGACGCCACCATCAACGGGCGCATCGCCAAGGAAGTGTTCGAGGCGATGGTGGAAACTGGCCAGTCGCCCGACGCCATCATCGACGCGCGCGGGCTGCGCCAGGTGACCGATACCGGAGCGATCGATACCGCCGTGGCCGCGGTGCTGGCGGGGAACGCGGACAAGCTGGCTGAGTTCCGCGCCGGCAAGGACAAATTGTTCGGCTTCTTCGTCGGCCAGGTGATGAAGGCGATGGCGGGCAAGGGGAATCCGGCGCTGGTCAATGCTGCGCTGAAACGGGCGCTGGATGCGGGTTGAACTCGCGCTGGCACTGTGGCTGGCGGCGGCACCGGCGGCCTGGGCCGCGCCGCGGGTCTGCCCGCCCGATCCCGGCACGCCGACCCTGATCCTGCCGCATCTGTACGCGGCGGTCCGGGCGCGGCGGCCGGTGAAGATCGTGGCGTTAGGATCGTCTTCCACCGAAGGCGTGATGGCGTCCGATGCGGATGATACCTATCCATCCGAATTGCAGGAGATGTTGCGCGCGGCGCTGCCCGGTGTAACGGTGCGCGTGATCAACCGCGGCATCGGCGGGCAGGACGCGCGGCGCGAAATGGCGCGGATGCGGCAGGACGCGATCGCCGTGAAGCCGCAACTGGTGATCTGGCAGGTGGGGGCGAACGCGGCGCTGCATCGGGGCGATCCAGTGGCATTCGCGCGCCTGGTCACGGCTGGCGTGCGGCGATTGCAACGGCGTGGGATCGACGTGGTGCTGATGGACAATCAACGCTCGCCGAAGCTGGTGGCGACAGGTGATGACGCGCTGTTCGACGGCACGCTGGCGGCGATCGCGCGGCAGACCGGGGCGGCGCTGTTCTCGCGCGACCGGCTGATGCGCGGCTGGGCGCGGGAGGGGCGACCGGAGATGGGGTTCATTGCCTCGGACTGGCTGCACCACAACGATCTTGGGTATCGGTGCGTCGCGCGCGCCCTGGGTGGCGCGATCCTGCGCGGGCTGAGGGGCAGGCAGCGGGAGGCGGGTCGGTAGGCGCCAGCCTGTCCCCTACTCCGCCGCCAGCACCTTGCGCGGCTTCGTCTGCACCACCGGCGCCAGTTCGGCGGCCGCGAACGACCGCGCCCTCCGCTCGTTGCCGATCGGTCCATACAGCGTGTTTCGCTGCGCGGGCACGCGGCCGATGCCGCGGATCAGCCCTTCCATCGCCTCCGGCGGGAATTCCTGCCCGTGTTCGGTCCCGGCCGCGCGCGAGATGCTTTCATTCATCAGCGTCCCGCCCAGGTCGTTGGCCCCGGCCTGCAGGCACGCCGCCACCCCCTCCGGCCCCATCTTCACCCAGGACGTCTGAATGTTCGGGATCAGCGGGTGCAGCGCCAGGCGGGCCACCGCGTGCATCAGCACCGCCTCGCGGAAGGTCGGCCCCTTGCGCGCCAGGCCGCGCAGATACATCGGCGCTTCCATGTGCACGAACGGCAGCGGCACGAACTCGGTGAACCCGCCGGTTGCCGCCTGCTGGTCGCGTAGCGCGAGCAGATGCCGCGCCCAGCTATCCGATTGTTCCACATGCCCATACATGATGGTGGCGGTCGTACGCAGCCCCAAACGATGCGCCGCCGCCACCACGTCCAGCCATTGTTGCGTCATGATCTTGTCCGGCGCGATCACGCGGCGGATCGGATCGTCCAGAATCTCGGCCGCGGTGCCGGGCAGGGTGCCAAGCCCGGCCGCTTTCAGCTGCGCCAGGAACCCAGGCACGGACAGGCCCAGGGTCGCCGCGCCTTGCGTGACCTCCAGCGGCGAGAAAGCGTGGATATGCATCCCCGGCACCGCGGCACGGATGGCGCGGCAGATGCCCAGATATGTCTCGCCGGTATAGTCGGGATGGATGCCGCCTTGCAGGCATACCTCGGTCGCGCCGCGGTCCCACGCTTCGCGGGCGCGACGGGTGATCTCGGTCAGGTCCAGATCGTACGGCGTGCCGCGCAGCGCGTCATGCGTCTTGCCCTTGGAGAAGGCGCAGAACTTGCAACGATAATAGCAGATATTGGTGTAGTTGATGTTGCGGTTCACCACGTAGCGGACGGTCTCGCCGGAGACCGCGCGGCGCAGCGCGTCCGCGGCGGCGGTAACATGCGCGTAGTCGGCATCGCGCGCCGCGAACAGGCGGACGATGGCGGCAGTATCCAGCCGCGCCCCGCCGGCGGCGCGGTCCACGATCGCGGCGAGGGTTGCGTCGGCCGTGGCCAGATGTGGGGCCGGCAGCGCCGGCGCCAGCGCACGGCCGGGCGCCCAGTCGTCCTCACGCGCGAACCCATCGGCGTCGATCCCGCGCCGGACGGCGGTGGCCAGGGCCGGCACGCACCAGCGATCGGCGGCGCCGGCGAAAGCGGGATAAACCGGCAGGCGCGGGACCAGGATTTTGCCCGCCGCGGCGCTGCGTTCCGCAAGTGCCGCAATTTCCGGCCACGGCGCCTCCGGGTTCACGTGATCGCGCGTAACCGGAGAGATGCCACCCCAGTCGTCGATGCCCGCCGCGATAAGGCGCGGATACACGCCGGGGGAGAGATTAGGCGGAGCTTGCAGATGCACCTCCGGCGGCAGGATCAGCCGCGCGGCGGCCAACGACCACAACAGATCGTCAAGGTCGGGCTCGGGCGCCGCGTGCATCCTGGTGCCCGGCTTGGCGCGGAAGTTCTGCACGATCACTTCCTGGATATGACCATGCGTCGCGTGCAGATCCGCGATTGCGCGCAGCGCGTCCAGACGCTCGGCGCGGGTCTCGCCGATACCGATCAGGATGCCGGTGGTGAAGGGCACCGCGACTTGTCCGGCCAGACGGATGGTTTCCAGCCGCCGTTCCGGGCGCTTGTCGGGGGAGCCGTAATGCGCCCCGCCCGGCGCGCACAGGCGCGGCGTCACCGCTTCCAGCATGACCCCCTGGCTGACCGACACGGCGCGCAACGCGGTAAGATCCGCCGCCGTCATCACGCCGGGATTGACATGCGCCAGCAGGCCGGTTTCCCGGAATACCAGCGCGCACATGGCGGCGAGATACGAGATCGTGGTGGGGTGGCCCAGCGCCTCCAACGCCTCGCGCGCGGCGCGGTAGCGCAGTTCGGGCTTGTCGCCCAGGGTGAACAGCGCCTCGGTGCAGCCGGCGGCGGCGCCGGCGCGGGCGATCGCCAGCACCTGATCCGCGGTCAGATACGGGGCCTCACCACGGCGCGGCGTCTGCGCGAAGGTGCAGTAATGGCACACGTCGCGGCATAGCTGCGTGAGCGGAATGAACACCTTGCGCGAGTAGGAAATCACGCGCCCGAACGCGCCATCGCGGATGGCGGCGGCCTGCGCCATCAGTTCGGGCAGCGGCGTGGTCAGCAGGGCGGCGTCGTTCATCGTGAGCCGATCATGTCGGTGGCGAAGCGGTGCAGGCGTTCGGTGGTCTCAGACAGCGTGGGCGCTTGCAGCACCACGACGATCTGGTTGGCGCCGGCGGCGGCGAAGGCGGCGGCGTCGGCGCGCAGCTGGTCGGCCTCACCGGTGAAATACTGGCGCGCGCCGTCGGCCAGGCGCTTCGGCGCCCACTCGATCGGCTTGAACCACAGCAGGACCGTCGCCACCTCGGCCGGATCGCGCCCGGAGGCCGTCACCGCCGCGCGCAGCCGGGCGATGCCGCCGGCCAGGCGTTCGGGGGTATCGAATGGCGTTTCGTGGTTGTGGGACGCGGGGTACCAGGCGTCACCGAACCGCGCGGTGCGGCGCAGCGCGGCATCGGATTCGCCGCCGACCCAGATGGGGACGCGCGGCTGGATGGGTTTGGGGCGGAACAGCAATTCGTGGAAGGACACGTCGCGGCCGGCGATGCTCGGGGCTTCCTGTTCCCACAGGGCGCGCATTGCGGCCAGGTAGGCATCGGTCACCGCGCCGCGCCGGTTGAACGGGGGCGCACCGAGGGGCGCGTATTCCTCCGCCATCCAGCCGACGCCCACGCCCGCGATCAGGCGGCCTTGCGACAACACATCGACCGTGGCCAGCATCTTCGCCGCCACCACCGCGGGGCGATACGGCACCACCAACACCGAGGGCAGGAGCTTCACGCGCGAGGTGATGCCGGCCAGGAAGCACAACGCGCCGATGACATCCAGGCACTCCGCGGTCTGCGCGCCGACCCAGACGCCGTCGTCCGTGTACGGATACCGCGTGGCGACGGCGCGCGGCAGCACCAGCCGGTCCGGGATGCCGATGGTCGCGTAGCCCAGCGCGTCGGCGGCCCGCGCGACCGCGCCCAGGCCCTCCGGCCCCGCCAGAGCGCCGCGGGCGCCGATATGAATGCCGAACTGCACCGCACTCCCCCCGGGTTCCTGGTGTCCGCGGTATCCTGTGCTAGCCTGTCCGGCAACGCAAACCACGACCCAACCCCCAGGCGGAGGAATCCCATGCAGATCGGATGCAGCGCACCCACCAGCGGCGCGCTCACGGATCCCGATACCATCGCGCGCATCGCCACCGAGGCCGAGATGCTGGGATTCGCCTATGTCACCGTCAGCGACCACCTCATTATTCCGACCGATATCGGCTCGCGCTATCCGTACACCGATAGCGGGGAGTTCCCGTCGGGCGCGCGCGTGGATCGGCACGAGCAGCTGATGACGGCGATGTTCATCGCGGCCAAGACCTCACGTCTGCGGATCGTCACCTCGGTGATGGTGGTGCCGCACCGCCCGCCGGTCCTGACCGCGAAGCTGGTAGCGACGCTGGACGTGCTGTCCAAGGGGCGGATCACGCTGGGCATCGGCGCGGGCTGGATGGAGGAGGAGTTCAATGCCGTCGGCACGCCGCCATTCGCCGAACGGGGCGCGGTGACCGACGAGACGATGCGGGCATGCCGCGCCTTATGGACCCAGGAAGACCCGACCTTTGACGGCAAATACGTGAAGTTTGCCAACGTCGTGTTCCAGCCGAAGCCCGTGCAGCAGCCGATCCCGATCTGGGTCGGCGGCGAAAGCGGCCCGGCGCTGCGGCGGACGGCGGCCTATGCGGATGCGTGGTACCCGATCGGCACCAATCCGACGCATCCGATGGACACGCTGAGCCGCTACAAAGCGGGCGTGGCGCGGCTGCGAGCGCTGACCGAGAAAGCCGGGCGAGACCCAGCGACGGTCGGGCTGGCGTATCGCGTTTCCTCCAACCCCGAAGCGCAACCGAAGGGCATGGTCGATGGCGAGCGCAAGCTGTTCACCGGTGGGGCGACGGATTTCGCCGGTGATATCCGCACGCTGCGCGACATGGGCGTAGGGTCGGTGGATTTCGGCCTGTTCGGCCAGACCCTGGCGGCGACGCTGGATAACATGCGTCGGTTCCGCGACGATGTCATGGCGCACGTATAAGGGAGACGCCAAGATGCAACTTGGGATGACCTTGAAGATGACGGGCGCCGCACCGCACCCGGACATGGACGTGGTGCTAGAGGCGGAACGGCTGGGGTTTGCGCAGGTCTGGGTAGGCGAGTCCTATTCCACCGACGCGGTTTCCCCGGTTGCCTGGGTGCTGGCACGGACCTCGAAGATCAAGGCGGGGACGGGGATCATGCAGATTCCGGCGCGTACGCCGGCCTGCACCGCGATGACGGCGATGACGCTGGCGTCCTTGTCGGGGGGCCGGTTCCTCTGCGGCGTCGGCATGTCCGGCCCGCAGGTGATCGAGGGTTGGCACGGCGTCCGCTACGGCAAGCCGATGATGCGGACGCGGGAATATATCGCGATCCTGCGCCAGATCCTGGCGCGGGAACGGCCCCTGAGCTTCGCCGGCGAGGAATACACCATCCCCTATGACGGCGCGGATGCGACCGGGCTGGGCAAGCCGTTGCGTTCCATTATTCATGGGGATCCGGGCCTGCCGATCTACACCGCCTCGATCACGCCGGCTGGGTTGCGTACTGCGGGGGAGGTTGCGAACGGAACCCTGCCGATCTTCTATTCGCCCGATCAGCCGGAGATCGTGTCTGGTTCGTTGCTGGAGGGGCGCAAACGCGCCGGCCACGCGGACCTGGCCGGGTTCGACGTGGCGCCTTATGTCCGCACCCGCATGGGCGAGGATGTGGCGGCGTGCCGCGACGCGATCCGCCCGGAACTGGCACTCTATATCGGCGGCATGGGCGCGCGGGCGAAGAATTTCTACAACGACGTGGCGCGGCGCCTGGGTTACGCCGACGCGGCGCAGAAGATCCAGGACCTCTATCTGGACGGCAAGAAGACCGAGGCGGCAGCTTCCGTGCCGGATGCGCTGATCGACGAGATCTCTCTGGTGGGTCCCGCCGCGCGCATCCGCGACCGGCTGGCAGCGTGGCAACACGCGGCCAAGGCGGGGCATGTCGGCACGATGGTGCTGTCCGGCGCGTCGGTCGCCGCGATGCGGGTGGTGGCGGAGGCGGTGCTGTAGCGTGATGGGCGCCGATGAGCGCTACATCATCGCGTTGTGGATAGGACTTGCAGCCTACTGGGTGTTCATGGCAGTGGGGGCGAAGCGCAGCGTTCCCGCGCCGGGCCGCGTTGGTATCCGCTTGGCCCGGGTGATCGGCGTGGTCCTTTTGTTGCTCCTGCTGGTGGATCGGCACGGCGTTTGGGCGTTCGAAACAGCGGCAGGTTCCCATTCGGAGCTCGGCGGGCTGGGCGTGGTGATTTGTGCGCTCGGTGTGGCGGTGGCGGTGTGGGCACGGATCGCTCTCGGGCGGAATTGGGGTACTCCCATGTCGCGTCGGGTGGACCCGGACCTGGTCACATCCGGACCATACCGTTTCGTGCGCCATCCGATCTATAGCGGCATCCTCCTGGCCATGCTCGGCTCTGCGCTTGCGGTCAGTCTGCTCTGGATCGTCGCGCTGGCGCTGTGCGGCGGGTACTTCTTATTCAGCGCGCTTCGGGAAGAAGTGTTCATGACGGAACGATTTCCCGATCAGTACCCAGCCTATCGGCGGCGGACCAAGGTGCTGATCCCGTTCGTGCTGTGAGTTACCGCCCGGCGACGTCGCCGGGGAGCGTCGGGACCGCGAAACAGGCGATCGTTTCGCCCTCCAGCACCGCGTAGGTCAGCGCTCCACCCAGGCCGGCGCCGGTATCCAGACCGATGCGGCGCGCGGTGACCTCGGGCGCCGGGGTCACGCTGTGGCCATGCACGATGATAGCGCCGAAATCCGACTCGACGGTCAGGAACGGCCGGCGGATGGTCAGGACGTCGGTGCGGCGCTGGCGCGATACCGCGACGCCCGGCCGCAGGCCAGCATGGACGAACAGATAGGACCCGGCGCGGTGTGACAGCCTCAGGCCACGTAAGAAGGCCAGTTGCGCGGCGGGGATGCGGGCGGGCCATTCCCCCGCGGGCGCGTCCGCGCCGATGCCCCAACTGGCCAGCGCCGCCTGTCCGCCATCGGCACGGAAATCGGTGGCATCCGGGGCGCTGCCGGAGACGGCATCCAACAGGCGTTGCTCGTGATCGCCACGCAGCGCGACCAGCGGCGCCGGGCCGCCCGCGGCCAACAAGGACAACACACCGGCGCTGTCCGGCCCGTATCCGATATAATCGCCCAGCAGCACGATCTCGGCCGCGGACGGGCGGGCGGCGAGGTCGGCGGCGATACCGGCGAACACAGCGCGCAACGCATCCGCGCAACCATGCACGTCGCCCACGGCGTACACGCGCCGACCAGGCGGCAGCCAACCTGGCGCGGCGCCGGTGACGCGCGGGGCGGCGTATTCCGCGACCGTGGGCGCGCGGAGTCTTACCACCTCTGGCCGCCACCGAATGGGGCTGATAGGCTCACGTCCGCAGGCAGCAGGAAGCGGAGGACAACGTTGACCACCATCACTTTTCCCGTCGAAGCGTCTCACATCATGATGTTCGCCCGCGCCGTGGGCGACGCCAACCCAGTGTATCACGACGCAACCACGCCCGGCGGGGTCATCGCTCCCCCCACGTTCGGCCAAGCCGTCGCACAGTTCGACCCCGATTACCATCTGCGACCGAAGCCGGGCCAGCCTTGGTTCGGATCGGGCAAGACGCCGTCGGGCGTGGACAAGGCGCCCTCCGCCGGCGGGCTGCATGCGGAACAGCATTTCGAATATCTTCGCCCGCTACGCCCGGGTGACGTGCTGACGGTGGAGATCAAGCCAGGCGCTACTTGGGAAAAAGAAAGCAAGCGTGCCGGCAAGCTGACATTCCGGGAACGCATCGCCGAATACCGCGATCAGAAGGGCGAGCTGGTGCTGATCGCGCGCGGCGTCGGCGTGACCACCGAACGCCCTGTGGATCAGGGCTGAGAGGAACCATAGATGGCACTCAGCGCAAGCCGGCTTAAGCCCGGCGATACCCACAGCGAAACCGTCGTGGAGAACCTGCCGCGCACGCAGATCGTGCAATATGCGGGCGCGTCGGGCGACTACAACCCGATCCACACCGATGAGATGTACACCACCCAGGCCGCAGGATACCCGTCCGTGTTCGCGCATGGGATGTTGACCATGGGTCTGACCGGCAAGATGCTGACCAACTATGTCGGCAACGGACGGCTGACCAAGTTTGGTGTACGCTTTACCAACCAGGTCTGGCCAGGGGATACACTGGTTTCTACGGCTACGATTGTGGAAGTGGATGGAGACATCGTCAAACTGGACGTTGTCACCACCAACCAGGACGGCAAGGAAGTCGTTCGCGGCAGCGCGGAGGCGCGGATCGACCCGTGAGCGCCGTTCGCGGCACCAGATGAGCCTGCCGGACCCGACCGGGGCTTCCCCGGTCATGGCGCAATGGTTCGCGATGAAGGCGGCGCATCCGGATGCCTTGTTGTTCCTGCGCATGGGCGACTTCTACGAGCTGTTCTTTGCCGACGCGGAAGCCGCGGCGCAGGCGCTGGACATCTCGCTGACCGCGCGTGGGGAACACGCCGGCGCGCCGATCGCGATGTGCGGCGTGCCGGTCCACGCGGCGGACGCCTATCTGGCGCGGCTGATCCGGCGCGGCTTCCGTGTCGCCGTAGCCGAGCAGATGGAAGACCCGAAGCTACGCACCGGCAAGGCGCCGATCCGGCGCGAGGTCGTGCGTCTGGTCACCCCCGGAACGGTCACCGAGGAAGCGCTGCTCGACGCGGCTCGGCCAAATTTGCTTTTGGCGCTGGCGGGACGCGCCGGCGCGCTGGGCGCGGCGTGGCTGGATGTGTCCACGGGGTTGTTCGAGACCGCGCCGGTGGCCGATCTGCCAGCGCTGCTGGGCCGGCTGGATCCCGCCGAGATCCTGGCTCCAGCCGGGCTCGCGTTGGGGGAATGGGAGCCACGGCGTGGCCCGGAACCCACCGTCCCCGCCGATGGTGCGACCCGGCTTGCCGCTGCATTTGGCGCCGCCAGCCTGGATGCGTTCGGCAGTTTCACCGAGCCCGAAATCGCGGCGGCGGCGGCGGCGGTGGCGTATGTGCGCCTGACCTCGGCCGGGACGCTGCCGCGACTGGGCCGCCCCACCTCGCGCGGCACCGACGGCGTGCTGGCGATGGACCCGGCGACGCGGGCCAGTCTGGATCTGTTACGTGATCGGGACGGCGGCACCCGCCACAGCCTATTCGGCGTCACCGATCGCACCCAGACCGCGCCGGGCGCGCGGATGCTGGCCGCCTGGATTGCGTCCCCGCTGACCGGGCCGGAGCCGATCGGGGCGCGCCAGGATGCCTGGTCCTGGTTGGGGGCGAACGCGCCGGCAGCGGCCGGGATGCGCGCGGCGTTGCGGGGCGTGCCGGACATGGTGCGCGCCCTCGGGCGGCTGTCCGCGCAACGCGGTGGGCCACGCGACCTGGCCGCGATCCGCGCCGGTCTGGCCGCGGCGCGCACGGCGGCCGCCGCGCTGCCCGGCCCGGTGCCGGCACTTTTGGACGCCGCGGCGATCGCTCTGCGACGCGATCCCGCGCTGGAAGAACGCTTACAGGCAGCGCTGGCGGAGCCCGCTCCGTCACGCCTGGACGATGCGCCGGCGATCCGTCCGGGATTCGACCCGGAACTGGACGCCGAGCGCGGACTGCGCGACGACAGTCGCCAGGTGCTGGCGCGTTTGCAATTGGATTACGCACAGCGTTTTGGTGTCGCCAGCCTGAAGATCCGTCATCACGCACAGCTAGGCTACGTGATGGAAGTTCCAGCCGCCGCCGCAGAACGGTTGCGCGCGGATCCGGCGTTGACGCTGCGCCAGTCCATGGCGAACGCCGCGCGCTTCACCACCGCGGAGCTGGCCGAACTGGATCGCCGCATCGCCGCCGCCGGAGACCGCGCCTCGGCCCGCGAACGCGCGGTGTTTGCGACCCTGGTGCGCGAAACCCTGGACCAGGGAGGCGCGATTGCCGATGCCGCCGACGCGCTGGCGTTCCTGGACGTGGCGCAATCGGCCGCGCGCCTGGCTGAAACGGGCCGCTGGGTCCGCCCGCATGTGACCGCGGACACGGCGTTCCTGGCGCGGGCAGCACGCCATCCGGTGGTGGAGACGGCACTGCCCGGCGCGTTCGTCGCCAATGACTGCGATCTTTCTCCGGACCGGCGTCTTGCGTTGCTGACCGGGCCGAACATGGCCGGCAAATCCACCTTCCTGCGCCAGAACGCGTTGCTGGTGGTCCTGGCGCAGGCCGGGTTGCCGGTACCCGCCGAAAGCTTCCAGCTGGGCGTGGTCGATCGGCTGTTCTCGCGCGTCGGCGCCGCGGACGATCTGGCGCGCGGCCGATCCACCTTCATGGTGGAGATGACCGAGACGGCGGCGATCCTGCATCAGGCCGGGCCGCAATCCCTGGTGGTTGTCGATGAAATCGGGCGTGGAACGGCAACGCTGGACGGGCTCGCGATCGCCTGGGCGGTGCTGGAGGCGCTGCACGGTGCGGTACGCTGCCGCACCATCTTCGCCACGCATTTCCACGAACTCGCGACCTTGGCCGAACGCCTGCCGCGGCTGCGCCCGCACACGATGCGGGTGAAGGAATGGAAGCGCTCGGTGGTGTTCCTGCACGAGGTCGCAGAAGGCGCGGCCGGCAGGTCCTGGGGCGTGCATGTGGCGGAACTCGCCGGGGTGCCGGCCGCGGTGGTGCGCCGCGCCGGGGGGCTGCTGGCGGCGCTGGAAGCCGGCGGCGGGGGCCTGCGCACGGCTCCCCTGCCGCTGTTCGCCGCCGCGACCCCCAACCCAGACCCGCCGGCGCTGGCAGCGCTTGTCGCCCTGGACCCGGACCGTCTCACCCCGCGGGAGGCGCTGGAGGCACTCTATCGTCTCAAATCGCTCCTTGACCCTTGCGCCGACGGCGGTGGCCTGTAAGCATCTCCGCATGCTCCATCAATTGCCTGAAGCCGAGGCCGCCGCCGCCGCCGCCCCGCTGGTTGCCGCCCTCGCCGGACTTGCCGAAGCCGCCGGCACCATGTCGCGAGAGGCAGCGCTCGGCGCGTTTCGCCGCCACCTGGCACGGATCCAGACCCAGGTGCGGGAGACGTTCGAGCAGGGTGAGATCTCCGGATTGCAAGCAGGGCGGCAACTGGCCGGGCTGACCGACGGGCTGGTCCGCGCGCTGTTCGCCCATGCCTCGGCCGAGATCGGTGGCATTGAAACCTTGTGCGTCGCGGCCACCGGGGGCTACGGGCGCGGCACGCTGGCCCCGTTCAGCGATATCGATCTGCTGTTCCTGACGCCGGTGCAGGCCTCGGCGCATATTCTGGCCGCGGTCGAATACATGCTGTATTTCCTGTGGGACCTGGGACTGAAAGTCGGCCATGCGACGCGATCCGTGGACGAATGTCTGACCGAGGCCGCCGGCGACATCACGATCCGCACCGCGCTGCTGGACGGACGCTACCTGACCGGGGACGCGGCACTGTTCGGCAGCTTCCACGAACGCTTCCGCGCAGCGTGCAAGACGTCGGGCGCGGCGGAATATATCGCCGCCAAGCAGGCCGAGCGCGAGGCGCGCCATCGCCGCTTCGGCGACAGCCCGTTCGTAGTGGAACCGAACATCAAGGAAGGCCGTGGCGGGTTGCGCGATCTGCAAACCCTATACTGGATCGCGCGCTACACCTTCGACACCTACACGATGGGCGAACTGGCGGACGTGGCCGGGGTGCTCTCGGCCGACGAAGCGCGCCACGCGCGGCGCTCCTGGGAGTTCCTGTGGACGTTGCGGTTCCACATGCACTACGTCGCCGGCCGGGCTGAGGAACGCCTGACCTTCGACCTGCAGCCCGTCATCGGCGCGCGCATGGGCTATACCCGCCACGGCCGCCAGGACGGGGTGGAACGCTTCATGCGCCATTATTTCCTGACCGCGCGTGAGATCGTGCGCGTCACCCGCGTGGTGGAGCCGGCAATCCTGCGCGCCGCGCTGGGACCTCCGGCGGTCGCGGCCGAGACCGACAAGGCCCTGGTGGAAGCCGGCTTCGTCCTGGCGGACGGGCAACTGCTGCCGCTGCCGGGGCGGGATTTCGACTCTGAGCCGATCCAGATGCTGCGCATCCTGAAGCTCGCGCGCGATCGCGAGCTGGAGCTGCACCCGCTGGCCATGCGGTCATTGATCCGCAACGAACGCGCTGCCGCCGGGCTGCGCGGCAACGCGGAAGCGGCCGATCTGTTCATGGACCTGCTCTGCGGACATACGCCGGGGCATGGGCGCGAACACGGGCATCCGGACGGCGCGAAATGGCTTGCGATCCTGAATGAGGCCGGATTCCTGGGCCGGTTCCTGCCCGACTGGGGGCGGATCGTCGGCCAGATGCAATTCGATACTTATCATATCTTCACCGTGGATGAGCACACGATCGAGGCGATCCGCGTTCTGAACACGCTGGAACGCGGCGAGCTGGGAGAGGTGGCGCCGGTCGCCTCGGGCCTCGTGGATCACATCCAGTCACGGCGCGCGCTGTATCTGGCGATGCTGATGCACGACATCGCCAAAGGACGCGGCGGCGACCATTCCCGCATCGGCGCCGAACTGGCGCTGGAAACCGGACCCGCGCTGGGCCTCTCCGCCGAAGAAACCGAGACCGTTTCGTGGCTGGTACTGTATCACTTGATCTTCAGCGAGACGGCGTTCAAGCGCGATATCGACGACCCCAAAACCATTCTGGATCTGGCGGATACGATCCAGTCGCCGGAACGGTTGCGCCTGCTGCTGATCCTGACCGTGGCCGACATGCGGGCGGTGTCGAAGAAGGTCTGGAATGGCTGGAAAGCCACTCTTTTGCGCGAGCTTTATTCGCGGGTGGCCGAGGTTCTGGAAGGCGGGCTGGCGACCACCGAACGCGACGTGCGCGTCACCCGCGCAAAGGATGCCGCCGCCGCGCTGCTGCCGGATTGGCCAGCAGCGGACATCGCCGCCTTCACCGCACTGGGCTATCCTGGCTACTGGCTCTCGTTCGATCCGGAGACCCACGCCCGGCACGCCAGCCTGACCCGTGAGGCCGAGCGACGCGGTGCGCCGCTGACCGTGCATACCGAACCCTTGCCGGCGCGCGCAGTCACCGAGGTGACGGTGTACTGCACCGATCATGCCGGCCTGTTCAGCAAAATATCAGGCGCTTTGGCGGTCGCAGGGGCATCGATCGTGGATGCGCGGATCCATACCATGACCAACGGCATGGCGCTGGACACGTTCTGGGTGCAGGACGCGGCGGGGGGGATTTTCGACGCTCCGCACCGCGTCGCGAAGCTGGCGGCGCTGATCGAGCAGGCGCTGTCCGGGCGGCTGCGGCTGGGGGTGGAGATACCCAGGCTGTCCTCCAAGCTGCTGGTCGGACGGCGGATGCGCGCGATCCATGTCCCGCCGCGCGTGGTCATCGATAACCGCGCGTCCAATACCTACACCGTTCTGGAAGTGAACGGACGCGACCGGCCCGGTCTGCTGCACGACGTTACCGCGGCAATCAGCGAGCAGGGGCTGCAGATCGCCTCGGCCCATGTCACCACCTATGGCGTGCGCGCGGTGGACGTCTTCTACGTGAAAGACGTGTTCGGGCTGAAAGTTACCAACGAGGCGAAGCTGCGTCAGCTGCGCACGGCGCTGCTGGCCGCCCTGACGACGCCCGACGAGGTGGTGCCGGCGGAAGCCGCTCCGGTACGCCGACGCAGACGCATCGCCGCGGGCTAGGCGGCCCTCGCGGTCAGCTCAGATGGCGCTTGCTGTCCAGCCATCCCATCATGTGTTGGTTGAACACGTCCGGATGCTCGACATTGGGGAAATGCCGCGCCGCGGCGATTTCCGCGTAGCTACCCTGTCGGACCAGGGCGGCGATGCGCCGGTTCTCCGCCGGCGGCGTGCCCGGGTCTTGGTCGCCGCACAGCACCAGGACTGGTGTCGCCACCTCAGGCAGGCGCGGAGTGAAATCGAAATCCATGATCGCCTGGCAGCTGCCGATGTAACCGGCGGGTGACGTCGCGGCGACGGTATCGCGGATCTGGCGCAGCCGTGCCGGCTCGCGCGCCGGATACGCATCGGTGAACCAGCGTGCCACGGTCGCGTCCGCCAGCGGCGCCACTGATCCGGCGCGTTCCACCGTGGCGATCCGTTCGGCCCAGGCGCCAATTCCGTCCGTCGGCGTGGACGGTCGGGTGTCGCACCAGATTGCCGAGATCAGCCGCGACGCGTGTTCGAGCGCGAACGCCTGGCCCAGCATCCCGCCGATCGACAGGCCAATGTAATGCACCCGCGCGATCGCCAGCGCGTCCAGCGCGCCGGCCACATCCGCGGCGAGCGCCGACATGGTGTAGGGGCCGGCCATCGCGTCGGATCCACCATGGCCGCGCATATCCAGACGCAGCACGCGGAAACCGGCGGCCAGCAAGGGCGGGACTTGCTCGGCCCACATGCCGCCATCCGCGGCGAGCGAGTGGGTGAAGCAGACCACCGTGGACCCAGGATCGCCCAACAGATCGTAGGCGATCGCACGGCCATCCAGAAACAGTTTCATCGGCGTTGTTCTCCCTCGGGCGTTCCGGGGGAGATTACGCTGGCTACAGCAGATCAGCCAGCGCGCCGTCACCCGGCGTGACATCGATGCCGCCCAGACCGGCTGCGACCTCACTGCCCATGGCGCGCAAGCTTTCCTCACGGATCAGGCCGGCCAGTTCGCGCCGCAACGCCAGGAAGCCGGGGGTCATCATCTCCTCCGGGTCGCGCGGGCGGGGCAGCAAGACCGGCAGCTCGGCCTTCACCTTGCCGGGGCGCGCCGTCATTACATAGACGCGGTCCGACAGGAAAATCGCCTCGTCGATATCATGCGTGACGAACAGGACCGTGATCCCCAGGCGTTGCCAGATATTGGTCAGGATCTGCTGCATGATCACGCGGGTCTGGGCGTCCAACGCGCCAAACGGTTCGTCCAGCAGCAGCACCTTGGGCCCGGTTGCCAGTGCGCGAACAATGCCGACGCGCTGCTTCATCCCGCCCGACAGCCGGTCCGGGTAGTGGTCTTCGAACCCGATCAGGCCAGACAGCGACAGAAGGGTACGCGCCTTGCGTTCGCGTTCATCGACCCCCACGCCTTTCATCTTCAGCCCGAATTCCACATTCTGGCGCACCGTCTTCCAGGGGAACAACGAATATTGCTGGAACACCATGCCGCGATCGGCGCCCGGGCGGCGGATCGGCACGCCGTCCACCGCGACCTCGCCATAGGTCGGTCGGATGAAGCCGGCCACGGCGTTCAGGAGGCTGGATTTGCCGCAGCCGGACGGCCCAAGGATGGACACGAACTCGCCCGGGCGCACCGTCAGCGATACGTCGGCGACCGCGGCCATGGCGCCGTAATTCAGACCGAAATGGTCGATCTCGATCAGGCCGCTGGCGTGGGTCACGGCGTTACCGCCCAGGGCATGGCAATGCGGCTCAGGTAGCGGATGAAAGCACTGGATACCAGGCCCAACAGGCCGATGGCCACCATGCCCAGCACGATGTCGGGGTACTGGATCAGCGAGTAGGCCGCCCAGGTGAAATAGCCGATCCCGGACTGGCCCGAGATCATCTCGGCCGCGATCACCGAAACCCATCCCACACCCATGCCCACGGCCAAGCCGGTGAAGATCGCCGGCAGCGCGCCAGGTAGATAAACCTCGCGGAAGATCGCCGCCTCCCCGGCACCGAGCGTACGCGCCGCCAGCACCAGCACCGGGTCGATCCGGCGCATCCCGTGCAGCGTGTTCAGCAGGATCGGAAAGAAGGCGCCCAGAAACGTGATGAACACGATGCTCTGGAAATCGGTCGGCCACAGCATGATGGAAATCGGCACCCAGGCGATCGCCGGAACCGGACGCAGCAATTCGCAGAGCGGGAAGATCAGCGCATGCGCGGTGGCGGAGCGGCCGATCAGCAGCCCGATCGGCACTGCCGCCAGCGCGGCAAGCACAAATCCCAGATAAACCCGTTCGCAACTGACCACTACGTCGGTCAGGAACGCCGCGGAGGGCACGACATCCAACGCCCGCCACGCCACCACCGACGGCGCGGGGATGTTGTCGAACCGCAGGAAGAAATCGAGATGCGTCGCGCTGGCCGCCTGCCACAGCACCAGGAAGACGGCGATCGACAGCGTACCCAAAGCCGCGGCCCGCAAGGCCGGATGGGTGCGGCGCGCAACCGCCCGAAGCGGCGTATCGGCCAGTGCCTCAGTTTCGGCGATCGGCAACGGCATGTCCATCAGGATACTCGTCCTTGCGTCCTTGACGAGCAGGATCGCGGCAACTAGGAGCGTTTGCCAATCGAGGTGGCGATTCGGTGGGTGATTAGTTGCCAATCGGACAGGTTCTGAGCAGATTTGCGTCGACCGCCACATGATATGCCTAAACGAACGTCAGTTTGACTCATGCCGCGCCCTCGCCACCCTCCTGGATCGCCCGCAGCGCCCCCGCGTCCCGGATCAGCAGCCGCCCGCGCTCGGCTTCGATTACACCCTGATCGGCCAGGCGCTTGAGGCTGATCGTAATCCACTGCCGCGTCGCGCCCACCATATGCGCGAGTTCGGCATGGGTGAAACTGGCCGATACCAGCACGCCGCACGGATCGGCCACGCCATACGCATCGTGCAAGTGCAGCAGAAGCCGCCCCAGACGCTCGGTCACCGAGCGCGTGCCCAGCATCTGCGCCAGCGCCGAATAGCAGCGACCCTTGAAGGCCAGGCCCTCGATCAGCCCGATTGCCAGCGCCGGGACGCGCGCAACCAAGCCGCGCAGCACCGCGGCGGGCAGATGCACGGCCGTGCTGTTGGCCGCGGCCATGCCGGACCACATATGCGTGCGCTCGCCGAACACTTCCGGCCCCCCCACGAAATTGCCGTGATGCCAGTAGGCAAGCGTGATCTCGCGCCCCGAGGGAGCGCCGTAG
>DAHWDR010000106.1:0-1584 GCA_027330745.1 Acetobacteraceae bacterium
GGTGCGCGCCAGGAACGCACCGCAGAACGTATCGCCCGCGCCCGTTGCGTCCACCGCCGCCACCCGGTGGGCGGGGATGCGGCGGCGGATCGTGTCGGTGGCCAACGCCGCGCCGCCGGATCCCAGCTTCAGCACCACGACCCGCGGGCCGAGCGCGCGGTAATAGTCCAGGATCGCGTCCGGATCGGTCAGGCTCAGCATGGCGCGGGCGTCTTCCTCGCCCGGGAAAGCGATGTCGGCCTGGGCGATCGCCGCGTCCATCACCGCGCGTGCCCGGGCGGGCGGCCACAGACGCGGGCGATAATTGGTGTCGAAGGCGACCAGGACGCCGTGGCGGCGGGCCAGCGCGATCGCCGCCAGGCCGGCATCGGCGGCCGCGGTGGAGATGCCAAGGCTGATGCCGGACAGGTAAAGCGCGCGGGCCGAGGCGAGGGCGGCTTCCGGCAGATGCTCGGGGCCATAGTTGGCGGCGGCGGAGTTGGCGCGATAATGCAGGAAGCTATGCCCGCCCGGGCCGTGGAACACGAAATAGACCCCGGTCTGGTGGTCTGGGTCGCGGCGGATCGTGGCGGCGTCGATCCCCTCGCGCGCCCACAGGGCGCGGAAGCTGGCGCCGGCCGGGTCCTCGCCCAGCGCGGCGATCATGCCGACCGACGCGCCCTGGCGGGCGGCGGCGACGGCGGCGTTGGAGGTATCGCCGCCATGGCCCTCCAGATACAACACGCGCCCATCCGCGCCGGGTGGTTGCTGGTTGAACTCCAGCATCGGTTCGCCCATGCAAAGCAATTCGGCTGGCATCGATGCGGGTCCCTTCGGCCGGTGGTGCCGGTTTGTAGCGCGCGGCGCCGGCGTGCGGCAGGTCTGGCCTCGGCGCCGATGGCCGCCTAACCTCCCCGGGTTCATAACCGAAGGAGGGTCGTTCATGCCAGGAATGCTGGAAGGCAAAGTCGCTGTCGTCACCGGGTCCGGCGGTGGCATCGGGCGCGAAATCGCGATCATGATGGCGGGCCAGGGTGCGGCGGTCATCATCAATGACGTCGGCGCATCCCTGTCCGGCGAGGGCGGGTCGGCCACGCCGGCGCAGCAGACCAAGCAGCTGATCGAGCAGCGCGGCGGCCGCGCCGAGATCAGCACCGACTCGGTCGCGGATTGGGGCAGCGCGCAGAAGATCATCCAGGCGGCGATGGACCATTTCGGCCGCATCGACGTGGTGGTGAACAATGCCGGCATCCTGCGCGACGTGATCTTCCACAAGATGACGCCGGAAGACTGGTTGTCGGTGATCGGCGTGCATCTGAACGGCAGCTTCTTCATGAGCCGTGCCGCCGCCGAGCACTACCGCAAGCAGGAGAGCGGGTCGTTCGTGCATATCTCCTCGACGTCGGGCCTGATCGGCAATTTCGGGCAGGCGAATTATTCCGCCGCGAAGCTTGGGATCACCGCGCTGTCGAAATCGATCGCGCTGGACATGAAGCGGTATAATGTGCGGTCGAACTGCATCGCACCGTTCGCGTGGAGCCGGATGACCAGCTCGATCCCCGCCAACACGCCGGAGCAGCAGGCACGGGTGGCGAAGATCCAGGC
>DAHWDR010000124.1:0-2961 GCA_027330745.1 Acetobacteraceae bacterium
CGGCCGCCCGCCGCATATCGTCGGCCACCCGTTCCTGTCGTTCTACGACATCGCCCCCGGCGGCGCCGCCGCCCACGCCTTCACCTTCCTGGATTTCGAGCGCGCGGCGCGCCGCTTCGGCCCGCTCGGCGGCACCGCGCAGCTGGCCACCGCCATCCGCTCCCTGCGCGCCTCTGCCGGGGCGGGGCGCAGCCTGCTGCTGGACGGCGGCGATCTCACCCAAGGTTCGGCGATGGCCAACCTGACCCGCGGGCAGGACATGATCGCGCAGGGCAACCTGCTCGGCATCGACGCCATGACCGGGCACTGGGAGTTCACCTACGGCCAGGACGGGATCGAGGCGCTGATCCGTGCCTTCCATGGAACTTTCCTGGCGCAGAACGTGTTTCTCTCCGCCGAGGCGAGCATGGAGGGCAAGCCCGCCTTCGACAAAGCCTCCGGGCGCGTGTTTCCGCCGTTCCTGCTGCGCGAGCTCGGCGGGCGACGGGTCGCGGTGATCGGTCAGGCGTTTCCTTACGTGCCGATCGCGCATCCGCGCCGGCTGACACCGGATTGGCGGTTCGGCATCCATCCCGCCCGGTTGCAGGCGCTGGTGGACACCCTGCGCACGCGGCACCGCGCCGATTGCGTGCTGCTGCTGTCGCATAACGGCATGGCGGTCGATCTCAAGCTCGCGGCGCATGTCCGCGGGATCGACGTGATTCTGGGCGGGCACACGCATGACGCGGTGCCGGTGCCGGTGCGCATCGCCAACGCCGGCGGCGTCACCCTGGTCACCAACGCCGGCACCGCGGGCAAGTTCCTGGGCGTGCTCGACCTCGACATCGGCAAGGGGCGGGTGAACGATCTGCGCTATCACCTGCTGCCGGTGTACAGCGACCGGATCCGCCCCGATCCGGCGGTGGCCGCGCTGATCGCCCGCCAGCGCGCGCCGCACCTGGCGATGCTGACGGAGCAGCTGGCCGAGGCGGAGACCCTGCTGTACCGGCGCAACAATTTCGGCGGCCCGGTGGACCGGCTGATCTGCGAGGCCCTGCGCGAGGAGCTCGACGCCGAGATCGGGCTCTCGCCCGGGTTCCGCTGGGGCACCACCATCCTGCCCGGGAAGATCACCATGGAGGCGCTGCTGGCGGAGACCGCCATCACCTACCCCCAGGTCACGCTGACGCCGATGACCGGGGCGGCGATCCACGCCATGCTCGAGGATGTCTGCGACAATCTGTTCAATCGCAATCCCTATCTGCAACAGGGGGGCGACATGATCCGGGTGAGCGGGATGCGCTACAGCTGCACCCCGGCGCGGCGCATCGGCCACCGCATCAGCGCGATGGAACTGTCCGACGGCCGCGCCATCGAGGCGGGCAAGACCTACAAGGTGGCGAGCTGGGCGCCGGTGCATGGCGTCAACACCGGCAAGCCGGTGTGGGAGGTGGTGGCGGGCTGGCTGCGCCGGCGCAAAACGGTGCGGATCGGCACCGAGACCGGGGTGCGCCTGGAAGGTGTGGCCGGCAACCCGGGTCTGGCGGCGTGATTGCCCGGCGCGGGTTGATCGCGGCACTGGTCCTGGCGCCCCTCGCGGCGCGGGCGCAGACGCCGCCGCCCTTCGCCACCCATAAGCTGGTGCTGCAACTCTCCGATGCCTCCCGCGACAAGCAGTTGCTGATCATCAGCACCGCGAATGCGATGCTGAAGGCCTATCCCGATCAGATCGCGATCGACGTGGTGGCGTTCGGCCCGGGGGTGGAGCTGCTGTATCGGCACGGGCCGGAGCGGGTGGCGGTGGATTCGCTGGTGGCGCAGGGCGTGCGGTTCGATGTCTGCATGAACACCATCGACACCTTGGCGCGCGAGACCGGGCATGCGCCGGAACTCAACCCGCATGCGCACAAGGTGCCGTTCGGGGTGCGGCGCATCCTGCAGCTGGTGGCGAAGGGGTATGTGCTGGTCCGGCCGTGACCCCTCTTGACGCGGCGCCCCGCCTTGGGTAGCCCCCGCGCCGGGTCACGCCCCCCCACCGGGGCGCTTCTCTTCTGAAAGGGAGAGCCGCAAATGGCACTCGCCGCACCGCGTCCGGATTCTCGTCCGGCCAATCCCGATTTCTCCTCCGGCCCCTGCGCCAAGCGTCCCGGCTGGACGCCCGAAGTCCTGGCCGGCGCGTTCCTTGGCCGCAGCCACCGCGCCGCCGAGGGCAAGGCCCGCCTCAACGAGGTGATCCAGCGTTCGCGCGCCATCCTGGGCATCCCCGCGGACTGGCGCGTGGGCATCGTGCCCGCCTCCGATACCGGCGCCGTCGAACTCGCGCTCTGGTCGCTGCTCGGCGCCCGCGGGGTGGATGTGCTGGCGCATGAGAGTTTCTCCGCCGGCTGGGCCACCGACATCGTCAAGCAGCTCAAGCTGGCGGACGCGCGGGTGCTGGAGGCGCCCTACGGGCGGCTTCCCGACCTGACGGCGGTGGATTTCTCCCGCGACGTGGTGCTGGCCTGGAACGGCACCACCTCCGGCGTGCGCTACCCGGACGGCGATTGGATCCCCGCCGACCGGCAGGGGCTGGTGATCGCCGACGCCACCTCGGCCGCCTTCGCCATGGCGCTGCCCTACGACAAGCTCGATGTGGTCACCTGGTCCTGGCAGAAGGTGCTGGGGGGGGAGGCGGCGCATGGGATGCTCGCGCTCTCGCCGCGCGCCGCCGCCAGGCTGGAAAGCTTCCCCCCGCCGCGCCCGCTGCCCAAGATCTTCCGCCTGACCAAGGGCGGCAAGCTGATCGAGGGGGTGTTCAAGGGCGAGACCATCAACACCCCGTCGATGCTCTGCGTGGAGGATGCGCTGGACGGGCTGCGCTGGGCGGAATCGCTTGGCGGGCTGCCGGCGCTGATCGCGCGGACCGAGGCCAATCTGGCCGCCATCGCCGCCTGGGTGGCGCGCACGCCCTGGGTGGAGTTCCTCGCCGAGACGCCGGCGACT
>DAHWDR010000133.1:0-2483 GCA_027330745.1 Acetobacteraceae bacterium
GCGGCGAACACCGCGTGCCGGCGCTTCCGGTAGCGCCCGCCATCGGCCATGTAGGTATCCAGCCCCAGATCGTTCCAACTGGCGGCGAAACCATCCCAGTCGGCCAGCGACCCGGCCGCCGCCAGCGCGTCGCGCAGCGCCGCGCCGGGGACAAAGACATAGCCGTCGCGGGCAATCGTGGCGGCGATATCATGGGGCGTCATGTTGTGTCTCCGGCGGGGCGGCAGGCACGGTCATCAGCCAGGATTGCGACGGATTGTATAGCGCAATTCCAAGCTCCTGGAAGCGTTGCTTCACGCGACGGTTGAACTCGCGCTGGACCGGCCAGCGCCCGGAAGCGGTGCACGGGATCTGCCCGGCCAGCGTCGCCGCCGCGCCGTCCAGCCGGTCCACGCCCCAGAGTTGCAGCTCCGACAGCATCATCGTCGCGAAATCGTCCTCCCGCCGCATCGCGGCCGCGATCGCCTTCAGCTCAGCCCCGGCTTTGTCGGTATCTTCGGCATAAGCCAGCGTCACCGCCACCGCCGCGTTCCCCAGCCCGCGATTGGTGTTGGTCACGCTGGTGACCGAGCTGAACGGGATGATATGCACCGAGCCATCGGCCGCGCGCAGCCGGATGGTCCGCACCGACAGATTCTCGACCGACCCGGACAGGCCCGAAACCGTCACCCAGTCCCCCACCTGCATCGCGTTTTCCAGCAACAGGAAAATCCCGGTGATCAGGTCCTGCACCAGTTTCTGCGAGCCGAAGCCGATCGCCACCCCGATGATCCCGGCGCCGGCCAGCAGCGGGGCGACATCCAGCCCGATCTGCGACAGCACCGTGAGCCCCGCCACCACGCCCACGGCCACCGACAGCGTGGTGCGCAGCAATGGCATCAAGGTCCGCAGCCGCGCCGCGCGCGCCAGGTGCCCGTCGCGCGACAGCCGGATCAGATGGCGCTGGATCGCCGCGTTGACACCCTCCCACACCACCAGCGCGGCCAGCAGGGTGAACCCGATGGTGGCGATCCCGCTGAGCAAGCGCTGGCCCAGCGCGGACCCGGTCGCCCAGCCGATCACGCCGACGCCCAGCAGTTCCAACACCAGGACCAGGCCGGTCAGCAGCACCAGCAGGCGGACCAGCACCGCCAGAACCGGGTGGTACAAGGCCAGCCGCGCCTCCAGCCCCGGGTAGCGCGCACTCACCGCCGGGCCCGGATGCAGCGCCCGGTTCATCACCCCGTGCAGCTCGGTTTGCAGGATCCGGGTGCCCACCCCGACCAGCAGCACCACGATCACGCCGCGCAGCATCGCGGTGTAGCCGTGCCGCAGCTCGATCGCCCAGACCAGCCACTCGGCGGTCAGCAGGCCCAGCACAATCCAGTGCCAGACCGGCGCCAGCGCGCTCCGCGTGCGCGCGAAGGCGCCACGGCTGCCCTCGGGCGGGCGCAGCCAGGCGCGGACCGCGCGGCGCTTCTGGAAGATCATCACCGCGGCAAAGACGTGATTGATCAGGCCGGCGATCTTCAACAGCGCCTCGGACGCCGGCTGCGACATCCCCAGCAGCAGCCCCACCTGGCCGATCGCGTAGCCGAACACCGCGACCGCGGCGATCCACGCCAGCCAGTGCAGCGTCCAGGCGGCGGTTGCGTCGCTCATGCGCAACAGCCGCAACCGCGCCGCGTCCGGCGCGACCAGCAGCCGCACCAGCGCCACGATCACCCGCCACAGCGCGTAGCCGTCCACCACCGCCAGCACGATCAGCCGCGGCTCATCGGAGCCGCCGAGCCGGGTCGCGGTGGCGATATGCCCGACCAGGGCGAACACCAGGATCGGCACCACATCGCGCGCGAACCGCGCCAACGCCCGGCCCAGGCGGCGGGCGCGGTCGCGGATCCGTTCGCGCCGGTCGGGCGGTTCCAGATCGCCGCGCTCGGCGCGGGCTTCGGCCTCCGCGTCGGACCGGAGGGAGGCTTCGTCGGGGGCGATGGCGCCCGACTCGCCGGCTTCTTCCGGCGCCGGCGCGGGTTGGGGCGGCGTGGGTCCGGCCCTGGTGGGTTCGCCCACGGGGGCTTCGGCCCCCTGGGATTGCGCCAGGGGGGATTCGGCCAAAGGGGATTCGGCCAGAGGGGATTCGGCCAAAGGGGCTTCCGGCGCGGCGGGGCGGCGCAGCAGGCGCCGCGTGGCGGCCTCGGCGGCCAATCCCAGCGCCATCACCACCGCGGCCCGCCAGGCTGCTTCCTGCGCCAGGGACCGCGCCAGCGGATTGGTCGCCATCACTTCGAACCAGCCCCACAGCAGCGGCAGGCTCTGCGCAGCGTCCAGGCTGCGGGTCACGCGGCGCGAGACCGTGGCAAGAAACTGCGAGGCGCCGATCAGGACCGCCGCGCCCAGCCCGTTCGGGTTGAGGCGCATCGGCGGCTTGACCACCGCGGCTGCGGGTTTCGCCGCCGCTGGTTGGGTCGCGGTCGGCGCGGCGGGTTTGGCTGCCGCTGGCTGGG
>DAHWDR010000173.1:0-5149 GCA_027330745.1 Acetobacteraceae bacterium
GGCCGCCCGCTGCTGCTGATCCCCTATGCCGGGCGGTTTACCGCGCTGGGGCGCAACGTGCTGATCGCCTGGACCGAAACCCGCGAGGCCGCCCGCGCCGTGCATGACGCCCTGCCGCTGCTGGCCGACGCCGCGCTGGTCACCGCCCTGACCCTGCTGGCCCCGTCCCAGGCTGGCCCCGACGCCATCCCGCCGGCGGCCGAACTGGTCCGCCATCTGGAACGCCACGGCATTCACGCCGTCGCCGCGCGCAGCGTGACCGAAGACATCCCCGACGCCGACGCGCTGCTGTCCTATGCCTGCGATCTCGGCGCCGATCTGCTGGTGATGGGCGGCTATGGGCATTCGCCATTGCGTGAGCGGCTGCGCGGCGGGGTGACGCGCTCGCTGTTGCGGCATATGACGCTTCCGGTGCTGATGTCGCACTGAGCGCGGCCCGCCGGGCCGCCAGAGGAGGCCCCATGGTCGAGGATGCCCGCGAGCGGGCCCAGAAGCTCGCCGACACGTTACAGGAACGCGGCCACACGGCGCCGGCCACCGAACTCGGCCGCGCCGCCGGCGCGGTGGCCGCGGTGGAACACGTGTTCCTGCGCGGCCTGCGCGACGCGCTGCAAAGCGCGCTGACGGCGATCGAGGCGATCGATCCGGTCAGCGCCGGCGCGATCGACGAGCTGCGTCTGGAAGTGGACAAGCGCCTGGGGCCGCACGTCCCATGAGCCGGATCGCCTATGTCAACGGACGCTATCTGCCGCTGCGCGCGGCGGCGGTGAACGTGGAGGACCGCGGCTACCAGTTCGCCGACGGTATCTACGAGGTGATCCATCTCTACGACGGCCGCATGATCGATGCCGGGCGCCATCTGGACCGGCTGGATCGGTCGCTGCGCGAGCTTCGTCTGCCCGCGCCGATGACGCGCAGCGCGCTGGTTCAGGTGCTGACCGAGGTCGCGCGCCGCAACCGGGTGCGCGAGGGGCTGATTTATATGCAGATCACCCGCGGCGTCGCCCGGCGCGATCACGGCTTCCCCAATCCGCCGCCGCCCCCCGCCTTGGTGGTCACGGCGCGGCGCACGCCGCCGTTCCCCAAAACCGCCGAGGCGATCGCCACCACCGCCGTCACCGTGCCCGATCAGCGCTGGGCACGCTGCGACATCAAGACCGTGGGGCTGACCGCCAATGTGCTCGCCCGCCAGGCCGCGCGCGACGCGGGCGCCGGCGAGGCGATCCAGTACGACGCCGCCGGGATGGTCACCGAGGGCGCTTCGTCCAATGTCTGGATCGTCGATGCGGCGGGACATCTGCGCACGCGCGGGCTCGATTCCGCGATCCTGCCCGGCTGCACGCGCGCCGCGCTGATCGCGCTGCTGGACGGATCGGGCGTGACGCTGGACGAACGCGGCTTCGGCCTGGCCGAGCTGCGCGGCGCGCATGAAGCGTTCGTCACCAGCGCTACCAGCTTCGTGAAGCCGGTCACGCGGATCGACGGTGCCGCGGTCGGCGACGGCACGGTGGGGCCGGTGACGCGGCTGCTGTTCCAACGCTTCGCCGCCCATGTGCGCGGCGATGGCCGCAACTCGGTGTCCGGCTAGACGGGCCAGGGGACGGGCGCATCCAGGGTAGCGGGCAAGCCGGCAGGCGCGCTATCAAAGCTCATGCGCCTCGATTGCCCCGCCTGTGCCGCGAGCTACGATGTGCCGGACGCGCTGCTCGTCGGGCGGCGGGTGGTGCGCTGCGCCCGCTGCGCCCATCAATGGTCTTCCGACGCGCCGATGCCGGCGTTGGCGGTCCCGTTCACCCAGCCGGAGCCGGCGCGGCACCCGGAGCCGTTGGCCGAGGCGGCGCCGCGTGCCCCGATCGCCGCCGAGCGCCTGACGCCGCTTCGCGTCGCGGCACCCTCGGCGCGCGGATTGCGGCTCGCCTGGGCCGGCAGTCTGGCGCTGTTGGCGGCCTCGATCGTGCTCGGCTTGGCGCTGCACCGGCCGATCGCGCGGGTCTGGCCGCCCAGTCTGCGTCTTTATGCCGCGCTCGGCCTGGCGCGCTGACCCCGGAGCAAGCGATGTATCTTCCCGACGCTTTCCGCCAGGACGACCCGGCGACGCTGCACGCGGCGATGGCGGCGGCGGGGCTGGCGATTCTGGTCACGCTGGGCGCGGACGGGCTCGCCGCCAGCCATGTCCCGCTGCTGCTGGACCCGGACCCGGCACCGCTCGGCACCTTGCGCGGGCATCTGGCGAAACCTAATCCGCAGGGGCGTGGCGCCCAGGGCGACGCTCTGGTGATCTTCACCGGCCCGGACGGCTACATCACGCCCAGCTGGTACGAAACCAAGCGCCGCACCGGCGCGGTGGTTCCCACCTGGAATTACGTCGCGATCCACGCCACCGGCCCGATCACCTTCTTCGCGGACACCGAGCGGCTGCGCGCCATCGTCACCCGCCTGACCGAACGCCATGAGGCGCCGCGTGCCGCGCCCTGGGCTGTCAGCGACGCCCCGGCCGCCTATATCGAGGGCATGTTGAAGGGCATCGTCGGCTTCGAGATCCCGATCTCCCGGCTGGAAGGCAAATGGAAGCTGAGCCAGAACCGCCCGGCCGAGGATCGGGCGGGGGTGGTCGCAGGCCTTACCGAGACCGGCCAGACCGCCCTGGCGGCGTTGGTCCGCGACGTCTGATCGGGTCGCGATGGACACGATTTTCCGCGGCGATCTGACCACGCAAGGCGGGCGGGCGCGGGCCTGGATTGACGCGCTGTTCGTCGATCACGCGATCTTCCGCCTGGTCTGGACCAATGCGGCGGTGGTGGCCGAGGGCGTGCTGTACCGCGCCAACCACCCGACGCCGGGGCAACTGGCGGCGCTGACCCGGCGCTGGCGGCTGCGCACCCTGATCACGCTGCGCGGGCCGACCGGGAATGGCTCGGACGCGCTGGCGCGCGAGGCGGCGGCGCGGCTCGGCCTGGTGGTGACCGACATGGCGATGGACAGCCGCGGCGCGCCGCAGCCCGAGCGGATTTTGCGGCTGGCCGCGATCTATCGCGACATGGCGCGTCCGGCGCTGATCCATTGCAAATCGGGCGCCGACCGGGCCGGGCTGGCGGCGGGCGTGTTCCTGCTGACGCAGGGCGGCACGGCGGCGCAGGCGCTGGCGCAGTTGTCATGGCGGTTCGGGCATCTGCGCCGCTCGCGCACCGGGATCCTGGATGCGTTCCTGCTGACCTACGCGCGCGAAGCCGAGGGCCGGATCGGGTTTCTGGACTGGGTGCGCGACGAATATGATCCGGCGGCGCTGAAGCGCGATTTTCGCGCCGGCGGAGTGGCGAGTTTCGTCACCGACCGGGTGCTGCGGCGCGAGTAGCCGGCGGCCCGGCGGCGGCTGGTCCGCCGTGGTTGGATGGATCGCCGCCTTGTCCCGACCGGCGCGCTTCGGCATAGTCCGCCGCCTTCCGCAAACAGGAATTCTTCATGCGCGCTCGCCTTGGGGCCTTGGCCCTTTCGTTCGCCCTCGGTCTGGTTCCGCTGGCCCACGCGGCCAGTGGTCCGGCCAGTGGTCCGGCCAGTGCTACGGCCCCTGGTCCGGCCACCGCGCCGGCGGCCGATCCGGTCCTGGCGATCGTGAACGGCACGCCGATCCACCAAAGCGAAGTCACCGCCACCGCGGCGCGGCTGCCGCCCAATCTGCGCGCGCTGCCGCCGGCGACGCTCGACCCCATGATCCTCGAACGCATGATCGACGCGCGTGCCCTGGTGGCCGAAGCGCGCAAGCAGAAGCTGCAGGATCAGCCCGCGGTGCGGCAGGCGATCGCGGCGGCCACCGACCAGGTGTTGGAAAACGCGCTCCTGACCAAGGAAGTGAAGCCGCAGATCAGCGATACCGCGTTGCGCGCCCTGTACCAGAAGACCATCGCCGGTAAGCCTGGCGCCGAGGAAGTGCACGCCCGCCACATCCTGGTCCCCACCAAGGCGGAAGCCGACAAGATCATCGCCCAGCTCGACAAGGGCGCGGATTTCGCCACGCTGGCGAAGAAATACAGCAAGGACCCGGGGGCGGCGGATGGCGGGGATCTCGGGTTCTTCAAGAAAGGCGACATGGTGCCGGCCTTCGCCGATGCCGCGTTCGCGCTGAAACCCGGGACCTACACGAAAACCCCGGTGCACACGCAATTCGGCTGGCATGTGATCCAGGTGCTGGCCCGCCGTCGCGCGCCGCCGCCGACCTTTGCCGAGGCCAAAGCCGGGCTGCGTCAGACCGTGCTGCGCGCGGCGGTGGAGAAGGCGGTCAAGACGGCGCGCGCGGCGGCGACGGTGAAGCTGATGACGCCGGCGGCTGCCCCGGCCCCGGCTGCCACCCCGGCGCCGGCGGCTTCGTCCGCGCCCGCGAAATAGCCGCCCAGACACGCTCGGGCGTGACCGGCTGGGCTTCGATCCGTCCGCCGATCTGCCCGAGCGCGTCATTCACCGCGTTCATCACCGCGCCGATCGCGCCCAGCACCCCGCCTTCCGCCATGCCCTTGATTCCGGCCAGCGTGCGGGCGGACGGCGTGTTCATGTGCAGCACCGACAAAGGCGGCATGTCGGCGGCGCGGATCAGCGCGTAATCCATGAAACTGCCTGACAGCAACTGCCCGTCCGCATCATACGCCGCGCGCTCCATCAGCACGCCCGACAGGCCCTGCGCGATCGCGCCGTGGGTCTGGCCGCCGACCACGATCGGATTGATCACCGTTCCGGCATCCTCGGCGGCGAGGTAGCGCAGGATCGTGATCTCGCCGGTGTCCGCGTCCAGCGCAACCTCGCAGACATGGGCGGAGTTGCTGAACGTGAGCGGCGGCGGGTCATAGGCGGCGATCGCGTGCAGGCCCGGCTCGATCCCCCCGGGCAGGCGCAGCGGGTCCAGATGGGCGCGGCGGGCGAGGTCCGGTAGGGCGATCTCGGTCGCCTCCCAGCCGGACGCGCCCTGCCGCAGCACGCGGCTTTCGTGCAACGTGAGCGAGTCCGCGTTGTTCAGCCCCAGCATGTCGGCGGCGATCGCCAGCAGCTTGGCGCGCAGCCGCTGGCCGGCCAGATGCAGCGCGCCGCCGCCGGCGGTGCCGCCGCGCGCGCCGCGGCTGCCCATGCCATAGGGCGCGATGTCGCTATCCCCGAGCTGCATGGT
>DAHWDR010000181.1:0-5402 GCA_027330745.1 Acetobacteraceae bacterium
CGATGCGGCGCGGGCCACCGTCGCGCCGTACACGGTGGCGAATGGCGGCATCAAGATGCTGACCCGCGCGATGACTGCCGAATGGGCCGCGCACGGCATCCAGGCCAATGCGATCGGCCCCGGCTACATGCTGACCGACATGAACCAGGCGCTGGTGGACAACCCGTCCTTCAACGCCTGGGTGCTCGCGCGCACGCCCTCCCGCCGCTGGGGGAAGCCCGAGGAGCTGATCGGCACCGCCGTGTTCCTGGCTTCGGCGGCGTCCGACTACGTGAATGGCCAGATCATCTACGTCGATGGCGGGATGCTGGCGGTGCTGTGACGCGCGCCGCCCCCGTCGTGCTTGCCCCTGAAACACGTAACAAAACGAGGAGACTGCCCATGACCATGATCCATCGCCGCACGTTGCTCGCCAGCGGGGCCGCGCTGCTCGCCGCTCCCGCGCTGATCGGACGGGCGCGGGCGGCGACCGCGCTGAAGATTTCCACCTCATTCTCGAACGATCCGAAGTTCTCGACCGGACGCATCTGGTACGACCTGTTCCTGCCGCGGCTGAAGGCGGCCACCAAGGGCGAGCTGGTCACGGAGTTCTTTCCCGACAGCCAGTTGGGGCAGGAAGCCGACATCGTCAGCCAGCTGAAGGTTGGCGTGGTCGATATGATGATCGCCGGCACGTCGATCTGGAGCAACGTCGTCCCGGAATTCGGCGTGCTCGATCTGGGCTACGTGTTCGACGACTACAATCACATGCTGCGCGCCAGCCGGACGCCGGCCGCGGCGGCGTTGCAGACGCTGCTGGTGCAGCGCGCGGGGGCGCATCTGCCGGCCTGGGGGCGCAATCTCGGCGCGCGCAACTTCCTTACGAAGTTCAAGTTCTCCGAACCCGCCCAGCTCGCCGGCCGCAAGATCCGCTCGCTGCCGAGCCCTTGGGTGACCGAGACGGTGAAGATGATGGGCGCGGCGGCCACGCCGCTGGCGTTCGGCGAGGTCTATACCGCGTTGCAGGCCGGCGTGATCGACGGGCTGGAACATGACGCGCCGACCATCCTGTCGTCCAAGTTCTACGAGGCGGCAAAGATCTTCACCCTGACGCGGCATATCTACTCCCCGCTCGGCGCCTTCGTCAGCGACCATACGGTGAAGCGTCTGACACCGGCACTAGCGGCCGGCCTGCTGCAGGCGGTGCGCGAGGCGACCTCCGACCACTTCAAGCGCGCCGCGCAAGTGGAAGCGGCGGCGGTGGTCGAGTTGAAGACGAAGGGCGTGACGGTGGAAAACTGCGACCGGGCCGCGTTCCGCAAGCGCATGCCTCCGATGTGGGCCAGTTTCCTGAAGACCACCCCCGGCGCAAAGCCGATGCTGGACGCCATCCACGAGACCTTCAGGGCCTGAACCGATGAACGAAGCCCCGTCCCGAGGCCCCAGCCCCGTGGCGGGGCCGGCGCTTTGGACACGTTCGGTCCATCTCCTGCTGGTCGTCGTCGAGAGCCTGGCGGCGATCCTGCTGGCCGCCGACCTCCTCGTGGTGATGTACTCGGTCACGATTCGCTCGGTGTTCGCCGCGCCGTTCGTCTGGAGCGACGACATCGCGCGGGCGCTGTTGCTGGCGGTGGTCTTCCTCGGCGCGGCGGCGGCGCTGGCGCGCGGCGAGAACGCGGGGGTGATGTTCTTCGTCGATCGCCTGGGTCCGCGCTGGCGGGGACGGGTGGACGCGGCGGCGTCCATCGTCGTGCTCGTGGTCGCGGTCTCGCTGTGCTGGTACGGGCTCACCTTACTGATCAGCACCACGGGAGAGACGGTCGGGGCCGGCGTCCCGCAGGAGGCGTTCTTCGCGCCGATGTGCTTCGCCGCTGCCGCGATGACGGTGTTCTCGCTGGATTTGATGCGACGGCACCGCCTCGCCGATCTGCTGGCGGCGGGGACCATCCTCGGCGCCGTCGCCCTGGCATGGTTCGGCTGGTCCACCCTGGCGCCAAGCCTGCTGCCCGGGATGCCCGCCACCATGGGGGTGGTGTTCGTGATCTGCCTGGTGGCGGGCGTGCCGATCGCTTTCGTGCTGGCGCTGACGACGCTGGTGTTCGTCTGGGCCGGTGACATGCTTCCGGGTGAGTTCTTCGCCCAGCAGACCGCCCGAGGCATCGACAATTTCGTTCTGCTTGCCGTGCCGTTCTTCATCCTGGTGGGCTACCTGATGGAAGCGAACGGCATGTCCATTCGCATCATGAGCCTGCTGCAACGCGGCGTGGGGCGGCTGCGCGGGGGGCTCGACGTCGCCATGGTGCTCAGCATGGTGGTGTTCTCGGGGATCTCCGGCTCGAAGATGGCCGATGTCGCCGCGGTCGGCTCGGTGCTGGTGCCGGCGGCGCGAAAGTCGGGGCAGAAGCCGGGCGACGCGGTGGCGCTGCTCGCGGCCTCGGCGGTCATGGCGGAGACGATCCCGCCTTGCGTCAATCTGATTATCCTCGGCTTTGTGACCAACCTGTCGATCGGCGGACTGTTCATGGCAGGGTTGCTGCCCTCCGCGGTCATGGCGTTGGCGCTGATTGCGATGGTCGTGCTGCTGGGCAAGCGCCCGACCGCGCCGGTGATCGTCGGCGGGGAAAACGCGAGCGTCTCCGGCATGACCAGCGGCGGCATCGCAGCGTTCGGCCTGATCGCCCTGATCTTCGGCGGCTTCCGTTCCGGATTCGCCACCGCGACGGAGATTTCGGCATTCGCGGTCGTCTACGCGGTGGTGGTGGGCGGCGTGCTGTTCCGGGAGATGACCTGGCGTGGCACCGCCGAAGTGATGCGCCACGCCACCGTGAAATCCGGCATGGTGCTGTTCATCGTCGCTACCGCGCAGGCGCTGTCCTACGTGCTGACCTTGCAACAGATCCCGCACTTCATCGCCGAGGCCCTGGTCGCGGTGTCCTCGGCCCACGGGCGCTGGGCGTTCCTGCTGCTGTCGATAGCGATCCTGATCGTCATGGGCTCGGTGCTGGAGGGCGCGGCGGCGCTGATCATCTTCGGGCCGCTGCTGATGCCGGTTGCCCGGCTGATGGGCGTCGATCCGCTCAGTTACGGCATCGTCCTGGTGATCGGCATGGGTATCGGGTTGTTCGCGCCGCCGCTGGGCGTGGGACTCTATGGGTCGTGCCTGATCGGCGGCGTGACGCTGGAGGAGACTGTACTTCCGATCATGAAATACCTCGGGGTTCTTCTCCTGTGCCTGCTGCTGATCGCCTTCGTGCCGCAGATCACGACGCTGTTGCCGCGCTTGTCCGGGTACTGACCCGACGATGACAAGGCCGTGATCCAAACGAAAACCTTGCAACTCTCTGGGGAGTAAAACATGTCGGCGACGACATCACCCCAGGTGGCCATGGACGAAGCCGTCCGCCATCTGGTGAGCAACTACAGTCCCAAGGGCAGCCGCGTCGGCTGGCTGATGATGGCCTCCATCCTGGTGGAAGCCTGGGATCTCTACTCGATCGCCTTCGTCCTGATCTTCATCAACCAGCAGTACCACCCGAACCCGCTGCTGCTGGGCCTCGCCGCGGCGGGCACGCAGGGCGGCGCGGTGATCGGCGCGATCGCCGGCGGCTGGCTGTCCGACAAGATCGGAAGGCGGGTGATGTTCCTCGCCACCATGGCGATGTTCATCGTCCTCGCCCTCGCGCAGGCGTTCGTAACCAGCGTCGGCTGGCTGGTTCTCGTGCGCTTCGTCCTCGGCGTGCCGCTCGGGAGCGATATCTCGAATGGCTACACCTACATCATGGAATCGATGCGCAAGGGTGAGCGCGAGGTGATGGGCAACCGCTGGCAGTTCATGTTCGCGGTGGGCGAGATCCTTACCCTGATGGTGATCGCTGTCCTGCTGATCGCCAACCTGCCGCACGAGCTCGTCTGGCGCGTGACGTTGGGTCTCGGCGCGGTGCCGGCCTTCATCATCCTGGTGCTGCGCCACGACCTGCCGGAGACGGCGATGTGGCTGATCCGCCAGGGCCGGTTCCGCGAGGCCAAGCAGGTCTCGATGGACATGTATAACGACCCGTTGGAGATGCTGCCCAACCAGGATGTGGCGGTCGCAAAGCCGCGGCCGACCCAGTTCCTGACCGAACTCCGCAAGGACCCGGTCCGCTGGCACGCCACGATCTATGGCTGGATCGCCTGTTTCGCGCAGGCGAGCGAGTTCTCCACCTTCGCCTTCTACATCCCGGTGCTGTTCGTGATGGTCGGCGTGTCGTCGGTCCTCGGCACCGATCTGGTGACGATGGTGCTGTATATCGTTGCTGCCGTGGCGGGCTGGGTGGGACCGCTGCTGACCCCGAAGATTGGCCATCGCGGCATCAGCATCGCCGGGTTCGCCATCGTGCTGGTCTCGCTGCTGGTAGCCGCCGGCGCGCTCTACGCCGGCCACCCGATGATCCTGCCGTTCGCGGCGGCGGCGATGCTGTGGGGGCACTACTGGGACGCGTCGAACTGCATGACGATCCCGACCATGGTGGCGAAGCCCGAGTATCGCGGCACCGCCAGCGGCTTCGCTTACATGTTCGTCAAGCTGCCGGCATTCCTGGCGATCTTCCTGTTCCCGTCGCTGTTCACCGCGATCGGCCAGGCCAGCGCCACGCTGTTCGTTGCCATCTTCCCGCTGATCGGGCTGCTGGCCGCGATCTTCATCCTGCCGGAGGTGTATGGCTTCGAGCACGACTGAACCGGCCGGGCGGTCCCGGGCGCGTCGCGCCCGGGACGGTTCCCCGCTTGCCAGTCCGCGCCCGGCCCCGTAGCCAGACACAGGGCCGCGCCCGCGCGCGCCGAGGGGAGAACGCCACCATGAAGATCACCCGCCTGCGCACCGAAGTGGTGCACCTGCCGATCGACCCGCCGATCCTGACCGCGATCCTGGGATCGATCCGCTCCGCCGATTGCGTGCTGACCTTTCTGGAGACCGATGCCGGGCTGGTGGGCGAGGGCCTGGTGTTCTCGATCAACAACCGCCGCCTTGGCGTGATCCACGAGATGATCCGCAACCTGGAGGATCTGGTGGTCGGGCTCGATCCGCGCGAGGGCGGGACGCTCAACGCGCGGGCCTGGAAGGAACTCAATTTCCTCGGCTACGAGGGGGTGTCCATCGTCGGTCTGGCGGCGGTCGATAACGCGTTGTGGGATCTGCGCGGCAAGGCCGCCGGCCTCAACGTCGCGCATCTGATCGGCGCCTGCCGCCCCGCGGTGCCGACCTACGCCAGCGGCGGGCTGTGGCTGGGCTCCTCGATCGACGAACTGCAGAAGGAAGCCGCCGGTTTCGTCGCCCGCGGCTTCCGCGCGGTGAAGACCCGCGTCGGGCCGACCGAGCCGGAAAAGATGGTCGCCCGCGTGGCCGCGGTGCGCGAGGCGGTCGGGCCCGACATCGGCATCATGGT
>DAHWDR010000287.1:0-1888 GCA_027330745.1 Acetobacteraceae bacterium
CATGTCGGCAAGGGCGCGCAGCGCTGGATCGCGGTCGCGGGGATCGAGCTGCAACCTTCCGAGCTGATGAAGGTGGCGCTGGTCCTGGCGCTGGCGTCCTGGTTCCGCCGTGCGTCGTGGGAGCGGGTGGGCAACCCGGCATTCCTGATCGTGCCGGCGCTGGCGATCGCGGCCCCGGCGGCGCTGATCCTGAAGGAACCGAATCTGGGCACCGCCGTTATCACCGCCGCGATCGGGGGGGCGGTGCTGCTGGCCGCGGGGGTGCGCCTGTGGCTGTTCGCGCTGGCCTTCGCGCCGGTGCCGCTGCTGGCGCGGATCGCCTATTCGCATCTGCATGGCTACCAGAAAGCGCGGATCCTGACCTTCCTGCACCCCGAACGCGATCCGCTGGGCACCGGCTACAACATCATCCAATCCAAGATCGCGCTGGGTTCCGGCGGGATGTGGGGGCAGGGGTATCTGCACGGCACCCAGGGGCATCTGGGATTCCTGCCCGAGAAACAGACCGATTTCATCTTCACCACCATCGGCGAGGAATGGGGCTTCATGGGTGCCCTGCTGGTGGTGGCTCTGCTGTTCCTGATCATTGCGGGGGCGATGGCGATCGCGCTGCGCTGCCGGCACCAGTTCGGACGTCTGCTGGCGTTCGGGATCGCGGTGGATTTCTCGCTTTATGTGTTCGTGAACCTGGCGATGGTGATGGGGCTGATCCCGGTCGGCGGCGTGCCGCTGCCGCTGGTGTCCTATGGCGGGTCGGCGTTGATCGCGGTGATGGCGGGGTTCGGGCTGCTGCTGTCGGTGGATCTGCATCGGGACGTGGTGTTTCCTCGGGATCTGGAGGACGGGTAGAGCCAGCCGCGCGCCTATCGCACCGCCATTGCCGTCCGCCGCACATTCACCCCCGCGGCGGTGAATACCCGCCCCAGCAGCCGGTATTCCGCCGCGATCGCCCGCCAGGTCGCCGCCGCGTCCAGATACGCCGCCGGCACCCCGGCCGCGTCCAGCGCCGTGCTCAAGGTCGGATCGGCCATCGCCGCGGCCAGCGCGTCGCGCGCCGGGTCCAGCGCCGCCCCGGCCGCGGCCGGCCCGGCCAGCGCCAGCCACGAGCCGAGCGCGACGTCGATCCCCGCTTCCCGCAAGGTCGGCACGCCCGGCAGCGCGCGCGCCCGCGCCGGCGCCGAGACCGCCAGCGCGCGCACCGCCCCGCGCGCCACCCGTGTCACCGCCCAGGGCAGCGGGCGCATGGCGAACGCCACGCGCCCGGCCGCCAGCGCCGGTCCGGCGCGCAGCCCGGGCATCGGCCGGGCCGCCAGACCGGCGCGATCCAGCATCAGAACCTCGGCGATCTCCGCGCTGTCCCAGACGCCATCGAAGGCGGTGCGCACGCGGCCGGGATCGGCCCGCAGCGCGGCGAGGAACGCGGTCATGCTGCGCCAGGGGCTGGTGGCGGCGACCACCAGCACTTCGGGGATGAAACTGACCTGCCCCACCGGGGCGAAATCCGCGGGCTCGCTGTCCATCCGGCTTGCCAGCCACGGCGCGGCGACGATGGTCGGCGTCAGCAAAGTCAGGACCGATCCGTCGGCGGGCGCATGGGCGGCTTCCATCAGGCCGACGATGCCGCCGGCGCCGGGGCGGAAATCGGCGATCACGGTCGGGCCCAGCGCGGCACCGAGCGCGGGCGCCAGCAGCCGCGCCACCGTTCCGGCCGGGGTCGAGGGAAACGCCGGCACGATCATGGTGACCGCGCCGCCGGCCCGGGCGGGCGCCGCCCAGGACGCGGCCGCGGCGGCTAATCCGCCGAGCACTCGCCTTCGGGTGGTGACGCGCGTTTCGGTCATGGCCCGATGGTGACGCGGAAAACCTTCCGGAACGTGAAGGAAGCGGG
>DAHWDR010000293.1:0-7584 GCA_027330745.1 Acetobacteraceae bacterium
GTCGGACAAGTTCGGACGGCTGGCGACCTTCACCTGGTCGATGCTGCTCTATTCGGCGGCGATGCTGGTGATGACGTTCCAGTCCTCGCCACCGATCATCGATGCGCTGCGCTTCGTCTGCGGGCTGGCGATCAGCATCCAGCTCATCAACAACGATGCCTTCATCTCCGAAATCACCCCGACCCGTTATCGCGGCCGGTTCATGGCCTTCGCGATCATGGTGGTGCTGACCGCCGAGCCGGCGGTCGCCGGGATCTCCTGGCTGTTCGTGCCGCACACGCCGCTCGGCCTGGATGGCTGGCGCTGGGTGATCCTGCTCGGCTCGCTGGGCGGCGTGGTCGTCTGGTGGGTGCGCCGGGGACTCCCCGAATCGCCGCGCTGGCTGGCCGCCCAGGGGCGCGTGGCGGAAGCGGAACAAGCCATGCGCGCGGTGGAATTGCAGGTCGAGCGGGACACCGGCCGCGCCCTGCCCCCCGCACCGCCCCCGTCGGAGATCGAGGTGGCAACGCACGGCGCCTGGCGGGAGATGTTCCAGCCGCCCTACCTGACCCGCACCATCATGCTGTCGCTGTTCCAGTTCTGCCAGACGATCGCGGCGTTCGGCTTCCTGATCTGGGTGCCGATCATCCTGGTGCGCGAAGGGTTCACGGTGGTGCATTCGCTCGGCTACACGGTGGCGATCACCTTGTTGGTGCCGGTGGGCGGGCTGCTGGGCCTGCTATTCGCCGAACGTTTCGAGCGCAAATGGCAGCTGGTCGGCACCGCGCTCGGGATCGGCGTGTTCGGGCTGGGGTTCTCGCAGGCGCATAGCGTGCCGATGATCCTGTTCACCGGCTGCCTGCTGACCTTGTCGATGAACTGGCTGATCGCGATCTTCCACCCCTATGCCGCCGAACTCTACCCGACCCGCATCCGCGCCCAGGCGGTGGGCTTCACCTTCAGCTGGAGCCGGGTCAGCGCGGTCCTGGTCGGCTACGCGGTGACGTTCCTGCTCTCGGCCTATGGCGTCGTCGGCGTGTTCGCGATGATCGCGGTGGCGATGGCGGTGATCATCCTGTCGATCGGCCTGCTCGGGCCGCGGACCAACAACCTGAGCCTGGAGGTGATCTCGCGCTGAGCCGCGCCATGGCCCCTCGACGCCCCCGCCGGCCGGTCCTAGTCTCCGGGCAAATGCCTGGAACCGGTTGGCGGAGGAGCGGATCATGACCCAAGGTGGCGCGGAAACCTGTCTGGCAGGCGTGAAGATTCTCGATCTCACGCAGTTCGAAGCCGGCCCCTCCTGCACCGAGGCGCTGGCCTGGATGGGGGCCGAGGTGGTCAAAGTGGAAAACCCGAAATCGGGCGATCCCGGCCGGCAGATCAACCCGCCACCCGGTCAGGATGCGCATTACTTCCTGCAATACAACGCCAACAAGAAATCCCTTACGGTTAATCTGAAAGACCAGCGCGGCCTTGATCTGGTCAAGCAGTTGGCCGCCCGCGCCGATGTGTTCACCGAGAATTTCGCGCCCGGCGCGATCGAACGCCTCGGCCTCGGCGCCGACGTGGTCCGCGCCCTGAACCCGTCCATCATCTACGCCCAGGTGAAAGGATTCGGTGCCGGCTCGCCGTTCGAGAACAACCTCGCCTTCGACATGATCGCCCAGGCCTGCGGCGGCACCATGAGCGTGACCGGCGAGGCCGATGGCCCGCCGCTGAAACCCGGCCCCACGATCGGCGACACCGGGACCGGGATGTTGTTGGCGATCTCGATCCTCGGCGCGCTGCATCGCCGAGCCCGCACCGGCCAGGGCGAGCATCTGCAAGTGGCGATGCAGGATGCGATGCTGCAATATATCCGCGGCGCCTTCGCTACCCAGACCCGCAGCGGCAAAGCCGCGCACCGCGCCGGGTCGGGCAGCGTGCTGGCGAAGAACCCGCCAATGGGCATCTTCCCCTGCAAACCGGGCGGACCGAATGATTACGTTTATGTCTATACCTCGCGCGCCAACCCCGAACATTGGCGCCGCCTGTTGGGCGTGATCGGCCGTGAGGACCTGATCGGCGATCCGCGCTACGACACGCCCGCCGGCCGGCTGGAACACGAAACCGACGTGAACGCGATGGTCGCCGACTGGACCCGCCAACACGACAAGAACGAGGCGATGCGCATCATCGGCGCCGCCGGCATTCCCGCCGGCGCGGTGCTGGATACGTCGGAACTGATCGCCGATCCCAGCTTCACCGAACGCGGGATCATGCAGACGGTCGAGCACCCCACGATCGGGGCGTACAAAATGACCACCTGGCCGGTGCGCTTCTCCGGCCAGCCGCCGAGTTTGCGTCCCGCACCGCTGCTCGGGCAGCACACCGATGAAGTACTGGGCGATTGGCTCGGCCTCGGTGCGGAACAGGCCGGCGCGCTGCGGCGCGATGGCGTTATCGGTTGAACGGAACAGTCACGAGGGAGACACGACCATGGCGGAACTGACAGGCTCGGAAATCCTGGCCAAATGCCTGAAGAAGGAAGGGGTCGAGGACCTTTTCTTCATCATGGGCGGGCCGATGCTGCTGGCGGAGGCCACCTGTGTAAAAGAGGGCATCCGCATGATCGACGTGCGCCACGAACAGGCCGCGGCGTTCGCCTGCCAGGCGTATAGCCGGTTGTTGCAAAAGCCGTCGGTGTGCATGGCCGCCTCCGGCCCGGGGGTGACCAACCTGGTCACCGGCATCGCCAATGCGCTGGTTGATTGCTGTCCCGTGGTTGCGATCGGCGGCGCCTCACCGATCAGCCAGTTCGGCAGGCAGGTGTTCCAGGAAATCGATCAGATGGCGATCATGCGGGGCGTCGTGAAATACGCCGACCGCATCCACAACCTGAAACGGATTCCGCAACAGGTGAATTTTGCCTTCCAGAAAGCGATGTCGGGCAAGCCCGGCCCGGTCTATCTCGATTTCCCGGGCGATATTCTGTATCAGAAGATCGACGAAGATCAGGTCGATTGGTCGTTCGCCGGCCGCCCGCTGCTGGATGCGCGCCCGCTCGGCAATCCCGCCCAGGTCGCCAAGCTGGTCGATGCGCTGGCCAATGCGAAGCAGCCGATTCTGGTCTCCGGCAGCGGCGTGATCTGGTCGCAGGCATGGCCGGAAATGCACGCGCTGGTCGATAAGATCGGCATTCCCTTCTACACCACCCCGCAGGGCCGCGGCGTGGTGCCGGACGATCATCCGTGCTCGTACATGACCATGCGTTCCTCGGCGTTCCGCGATGCGGATCTCATCGTGGTGCTCGGCACGCGCATGAACTACATCATCGGCCACGCCGCGCCGCCGCGCTTCGGGGCCAACGCGAAGATCGCGCGCATCGATATCGATCCGGATGAGATCGCAACCGCCGCCCGCTTCGTCGATATTCCCGTGGTCGGCGACTGCAAGATGGTGCTGCAACAGGTGCTGGACGGCATCGGCGGGCGCATCACCCAGGACAGCTACAAGGCGTGGCGCCAGAAGCTCGCCGAGGGCGAGACCGCCAAGCGCGCCTCGGCCGGGGCGAATAAATACGCCGAAGACGGCGACATCCATCCGGTACGGCTGCTGGAGGAAGTGAAGAACTTCGCCAATCGGGACGCGATCCTGTGTGTCGATGGTCAGGAGACGCTGAATTTCGGCCGCCAGACCATGCCGACCTTCGCCCCCGGCCACCGGCTGAACTCCGGCCCGTTCGGCACCATGGGCGTCGGGCTGCCGTTCGGCGTCGGCGCCAAGGTGGCCAAGCCCGACACGCAGGTGATCGTCGTGCACGGCGACGGCAGCTTCGGGCTGAACGCGATGGAGCTGGACACGGCCATTCGCCACAAGATCCCGATCCTGGTGGTGATCTCGCTCAACGGCGGCTGGACCGCCGATCCGAAGCGGGAGAAGCCAGGCCGCGATCTGGGCTACACGCGCTTCGACAAGATGTGTGAGGCGCTGGGCGGCTACGGTGAATACGTCACCCAGCCGGAGGAGATCCGTCCCGCGCTGGAACGCGCCCAGGCCAAGGTGAATGAAGGCATGGTCGCGGTAGTGAATGTCCGGACCGATTATCGCGCGCGCTTCGCGGGCGTGTCTTTCTCCGATTATTCCACCTGATCCGATCCACGACCGCTGATCCACGACCGCAGACTGGGGGGCGACGCGCGTCGCCCCCCTCTCTCTTTGTCCAGGACCTTCCGATGACCGCGCTACCGCTCGCCGGCCTGACCGTGCTCGACTTCGGCCAGATTTTCCAAGGCCCCTATTGCACCTTCCTGCTCGCCAAGGCGGGCGCGCGGGTGATCAAGATCGAACCCCCGGGCGGGGAGCCGCTGCGCCGCCGCGCCGAGCCGGGCAAGACGCAGATCTTCTCCTTCGCCATGCTGAACGGCGGCAAGGAAGCCGTGACGCTCAACCTGAAAGCGCCCGAGGGCAAGCAACTGCTGCTGCGGATGGCGGCCAAGGCCGAAATCCTGCTGGAGAATTTCTCCCCCGGCACCATGGATAGCCTGGGCGTCGGCTACGACGTGCTGGCCGCGATCAATCCGGCGCTGATCTACGCCACCGGCTCCGGCTTCGGCATCTCCGGTCCCGACCGCGACAATCTGGCGATGGATTTCACCATCCAGGCCGCCTCCGGGATCATGAGCGTCACCGGCACCCCGGACGGCCCGCCGATGAAGGCCGGCCCGACCTTGGTCGATATGATGGGCGGGATCCATCTATACGGCGCGATCCTGACCGCCCTGTTCCATCGCACGCGCACCGGGCGCGGCCAGTTGGTGGAGGTGGCAATGCAGGAGACGGTCTACCCGGCGCTGGCCTCGCCGATGGAATACCGCGTCCGCACGGGCAAGGTCCCGCCACGCGCCGGCAACCGCCAGGCAGCCCTCAACAGCGCGCCCTACAACGCCTACCCGGCCGCGGATGGCTGGGTTGCCGTTCATGTCGTGACCGAAGCGCATTGGCGCAACCTGCTGACCGCGATGGGCCGGGCCGACCTGGCCGAGGACCCGCGCTTCGCCACCAACCCGGCCCGCGTCGCCAATATGGAAGCGGTGGACGCGCTGGTCGGCGCCTGGACCCGCACCCTGGGCCGCTACGAGATCTTCGCCATCACCAAGAAGCTGCGCATCCCTTGCGCCCCGGTGCGCGACGTGGCCGAGGTAATGGAAGACGCACATATGCACGCCCGCGGCTTCCTGGAGCGGATCGACCATCCGGAGTTCGGCCCCGTGGTGGTTCCCGGCTCGCCGCTGCGCCTGCATGGCGCCGCCCACGCGCCCACCACGCCGAGCCCCGCTCCGGGTCAGGACAACGCGGCGATCTACGGCGCGTGGCTCGGCCTGGGCGCCGAGGAGCGCGCCCGCCTGTCCGCCGCCGGGGCGATCTGAACCGTCGCCAGGGCACGCGCGTTCAGCGTCTCCAACCGATCGCGCAGCCAGCCCGGGGGCATCGCGCGCACAAAGCGCAACTGCAACGCGCGCCGCTCCGCCGGGGTCATGCCGATGTTGCGCGCCTGGAAGAACTCGGCGTTCCGGGTGAACATCAGATAGGCCTGCATCTCGTTCATCATCAGGGTCTCGTCGCCGGTATCGTATTCCTCCCCGCCGAGGAATTTCCGCACCGCGGCGCGCTGCGCGACCGTCAGCGCATCGTGCCAGAAATGGCGCACATAGGCGCGGTAGGCGGGATCGCTGAAGAACTGCCCGTGTGAGAGTTCGTGGGTCAGGATCACGTCCCGCGCCGTTGCGGTCACGTATTTGTTGGCACCCTCGCGCGGCAAGGAAATCAGGCCGGCATTGACCCCCGGGCGCAGCCAGCCGAGCTGCGCCAGCAGCGCGTAGAGCCGCTGCTCCTGGCCGTTGAGTGCGCGGTGGTCGGCCGCGGCCAGGGTGAAGAAGCGCGCCAGGGCGGCGGCGGAATAGTCATGCCCGTAATAATAGGTGCCGATCGTGTCGTCGCTCGCGGTGATGATCCGGCGCAGCCGGGTCCAGGAGACCACATGGTCGCGCGGCAGCCCGGATTTCTCGATCAGCGCGGCGACGCGATCCAGCATCAGCCCCTGACTGCGCAGGGTCGGGAAATCCAGGACCACGATGTTCGGATTGGCGGCGTAGCGGAACACGGCCAGATGAGCCGGCTGGTCGGCCAGGATCTGCCGCCGCGTGACGGTGCGGATGGCGAATGCCAAAGGGACCGCCGCCGGGGGGACCGCCGCCGGGGCAGCCGCGGGCCGAGGGTTGGACGCCGGCCGCGGTGCGACAACCGCCAGCGGCGGCGGCAGCGGCGGCACGGCGCGCGGCCACAACACCCAACCAAGCACAACCACCAGCGCCGCCGCCCCGCCGACGGCCGCGATCAAAACGCGCTTTCCCCCTCCCTTCTGCTCCCGCCCCGGACGCGCAGCGGCGCCGGGCGTCAGCCGGATCGTGTCGTCGTCATCCCCCGATGGCGCCGTGACGCGCAGCCGCATGCGCGCGTCCGGCGCCCCTGACGGGCCCGGCCCGGCGGGCCTGGGGGGGCGCGCCACGTGCCTGCGGGTCCGAACGGTCGATCAGGCGCCGAGGTTAATGACCTCGACCCGCCGGTTGGCCGCATTCGGGGTCTGCGGCGGCGTCGGGACCAGCAAGCCCTGCTCACCCATGCCCACCGGCTTGAGCCGGACGGCGCTGATCCCGTAGGTCTGTTCCAGATAGGCCGCGACCGCGTCGGCGCGCTGCTGCGACAGGGACTGGTTGGCGGCGGCGCTGCCGACGGTGTCGGTATGCCCCTCGATCCGGAAGCGGTAGGCGCCCAGCTGCGCGCTGGACAGCGCCTTACCGAGCTGATCCAGCGTGGCGCGGGCCTGCGCGGTCAGGTTGGCGGAGCCGGTCGGGAAATCCACCGTCAGGTTCACCGACGGCGCGCCACCACTGGTCACAGAGGCCGGTCGCGCCGCGCCGGCGACATGGGCCGGGCGCTGGCGCACCGCCGCCGGCGTCGCCGTGCCCGAGGACGGCGCCACCAGACGGATGCCGCGGGTCCCGCCGGAAGCCAGGTTGCCGTGCGGCGTGAGGGACTGGATGATGCTGTTAGCGGACGGCGCGTTTTGCGCCAGGGCAGGGGCCGCTCCCAGCGCCAGGACGGCCAGGGAAAGCACGAGAATGCGCACTGGGACTTCCTCCGTTATGCGGGTCATCGGAACATAACAGATTTTGCCTCGGCGCACGCAGAAAATCCTGATCTTTGCGCGCTGCGCGTCAGCCCGCCGCGAACGCCCGCTGCAACGCCAGCCCACCCATCGCCAGACCCGTGGGATCGATGCCGTGACCCAGCCGCGGCACGAACACGCTTTCCACCGTCACGCCGGCCGCGCGCAGCGCAGCCTCAGCCTCGTGGGAGCGTGCTGCCGGCACCACCTCATCCGCTTCCCCGTGCACCAGCAGCACCGGCGCCGGGTGCGTCATTTCCGCGCCCAGCCGATCCGGCGCCACCAGCGCACCCGAGAACGCCAGAATGGCCCGCGGCGGCACCGCGCGGCGCAGTCCGGTGAACAGCACCATCATCGCGCCCTGGCTGAACCCCATCAACGCATAGGCGTCGGCTGGC
>DAHWDR010000235.1:0-3588 GCA_027330745.1 Acetobacteraceae bacterium
ACAACACCGGCATCGCGCGTTCGATCGCCGCCGCGTCGCCGCCGGCCATGATCGCCAACTGTCCGGTCTTGGCCCGCGGCACCCCGCCCGAAACCGGCGCGTCGATCAGCACCGCGCCCAGCTCGGCCACGCGCAGCGCCAATTCCTGCGTGACCGACGGCACGCCCGAGCTCATCTCCACCACCACGGTACCGGGGCGGATGCCGGACAGCACGTTGTCGTCCCCGTCCGTCAACACCGCGCGCACGATCGCGCTGGTGGGCAGGATGGTGACGATCACATCCGATCCCGCGGCAAGCTGGCGCAGAGTGTCGGGCGCCGCACCGCCGATCTGCTGGACGAAGTTATTGGCAACCTCGCGGCGGGAATCGTTGACCAACACGGTGAATCCGGCGCGTACCAGACAGGCTGCCATCGGCCAGCCCATGTTGCCGACGCCGATGAACCCAACGGTCGGTTTCGCGGCTTCGGTCATTTCTGATCCACTTCCTTGAACACTTCGGTGGCGATCTTGAACGCTTCCAGCGAGGCCGGGATGCCGCAATAGACGCCGGTCTGCAACAGGATCTCCTTGATTTCGTCGCGCGACACGCCGTTGGTCAGCGCGGCGCGCAGATGCAGCCGCAGCTCGGCGCCGCGGTTGAGCGCGACCAGCATGGCGATGTTGACGATGCTGCGGGTCTTGCGCGGCAGGCCGGGGCGGGTCCAGATCGTGCCCCAGGCGACCTCGGTGGTCAGCTGCTGGAACGCGGCATTGAAATCGTCGGCGCGCGCCAGCGAGCCATCGACGTAGTCCGCGCCGAGGACTTCACGGCGTACCTCCAAGCCTTTCCGGAACAGGTCGGACTGGTATTCAGGACGGTCGGCCATGGTCTCCCCCTCACGCTGCAACGGCCTCGGACGGTAGCGTTTGCCAGCCGCCCCGGCAAGCTGGTTGACTGCCGTCCAACCCAACCGGAGGACGCGCCGCCATGGTCCCGAACTACGAAATCCTCGCCCTGCGCTACGGCATCTTCGACGGCCGCAAGCAGTTCCAGAACTACATCATGCCTGACGACCACGCCGCCGAAGACCCCCTGGATTTCTACGTCTTCGCGATCCGCGGCGGCGGGCGCACGATCGTCATGGACACCGGGTTCAACGCCGCATCGGCGCAGCGCCGTGGTCGCACCCTGATCCGCACCCCGGACCAGGCGCTGCGCGACGCCGGCATCGAACCGGCCGGCGTGAAGGACGTCGTCCTGACCCATATGCACTGGGACCACGCCGGTGGGATGGAATATTTCCCCGCCGCCACGTTCCACATCCAGGCCGAGGAGATGGCGTATTGCACAGGCCCCTGCATGTGCCAGGGGTTCCTGCGCCGCCCGTTCGACGTGGACGACGTGCAGAGCGCGATCCGCGCCCTCTATGCCGATCGGCTGAAAATCCATCAGGGCACGGTCGAACTGGCCCCCGGGGTCACGCTGCATCTGATCGGCGGACACTCGGGCGGAATTCAGTCGATCCGGGTCCACACCGAACGCGGCAACGTGGTGCTGGCCGGGGACGCGGTGCATCTATGGGGCAATATTCGCAAGCGCAACCCATTCCCGGTGGTGGTGGACGTGGCGCGGATGCTACGCGGGTTCGACACGATCGAGGGGCTGGCGGACGGGCCGGATCACGTCATCCCCGGCCACGATCCGCTGATCCTGAAACGTTTTCCGCCACTCGGCGGCAACCGCGATATCGCGCAGCTGCATCTGCCGCCGGTGCACTGACGCTGCCCAGCTTCTCTCCCGCAGGCGCGGGAGAGGAGCGGTCATCCCTCCTGGCGGAACGGGGAATCCTCGGCCAACGCCGCCATCTCGGCGCGGATCTCCGGGCGCTCCTGGTCGAGGAACCCCGCCACCGCGCGGCGCAGCCCTTCATGGGCGATCCAATGCGCCGAATAGGTTGCACAAGGCACGTAGCCGCGCTGGATCTTGTGCCGCCCCTGCGCCCCGGCCTCGACCCGCGCCAGCCCGTGCGCAATCGCCCACTCGATCGCGCGATAGTAGCACAGCTCGAAATGCAGGAACGGCCAGTCGCCCCGACAGCCCCAGTTGCGGCCGTACAGGGCGTCGTCCCCGGCCAGGTTCAGCGCACCGGCGACCGGGACGCCGGCGTTCTCCGCCAACATCAGCACCACCCGGTCGCCGAGCCGTTCCCCGAGCAACGAGAAGAATTCGCGGGTCAGATAGGCGCTGCCCCATTTGCGATCCACGGTCGAGGTATAGAACCCGTAGAACGCATCCCAGTGCCGCTCCCGTAGATCACCCCCCGATAGTGCCTGGAAGGTCAGTCCGGCGGCGTTCGCATCGCGCCGTTCCCGCCGCAGCACCTTGCGCTTGCGCGATGACAGCGCGTCCAGGAACTCCTCGAAATCGCGGTATCCCTGGTTGTGCCAGTGGAACTGCATCCCCAGCCGCTGCAACCAGCCGATCCGTCCCAGTGCATTCCATTCTGCCTCCGAACAGAATGTGACATGCACTGAAGACACGTCCAGCTCCGCCCCCGCCTGCGCCAGCGCCCGTCCCAGAGCTGCCGGTGCCACCCCGGCCCCGGGACGGATCAGCAGCCGCGGGCCGGGCACGGGGCTGAACGGGACCGCAATCTGGAGTTTGGGGTAATATGATCCGCCCGCGCGTTCCAGCGCGTGCGCCCAGCCGTGATCGAACACGTATTCGCCGTAGCTGTGCGATTTCGCATACATCGGCGCCACTGCGAGCAGCGTATCCGCCGCATCGCGCAGGGCCGCGTGGCGCGGCAGCCAGCCGGTGCGCGGTCCGGCCGAGCCGCTGTCTTCTACGGCCGACAGAAAGGCGTGGCCGACGAACGGATTGCCGACGCCGGCGCATGCATCCCAGTCGGCGGCGGGAATCTCCGCGATCGTTCCGTGAAGCGTCAGACTGAGGGCAGGCGAACCGTCCGGCATGATCTCACGTGATCTCGAACAGGCCTTCGACCTCCACTGCCGCGTCCAGCGGCAGCGACGGCACGCCGATGGTGGTGCGCGCGTGCCGCCCCGAATCTCCGAACACCGCCATGGCCAGGTCCGACGCGCCGTTCATCACTTCGGCATGGCGGGTGAACTCGGGCGTGCAGGCAATGAAGCCGCCCAGGCGCACCACCCGACGGACCCGGTCCAGATCGCCCGCGCAGGCATCTTTCAGCTGCGCCAGAAGATTTATGAAGCAACGCTGCGCAGCCTGCTGGCCCTGTTCGATCGGCACCGTGGCGCCGAGTTTTCCGGTGACCGAAACCTTCCCCGCCAGCAGCGGCAACTGGCCGGAAATCACCACCAGATCGCCGGTGACCACATACGGCACATAGGTCGCGATCGGCCGCGCCGGCTCCGGCAGCGTGATCCCAAGCTCCGCCAGCTTCACCTCGACCAACTCGGCCATTCCGTATCCCCGTGGTTACCGAGGAGCAGGATAGCGGATCACGACACAGATCGGCCAGTGCCGTGAGTGTGGCCCGTAGACCGGCGGGGAAGACGGCATCTTCCCGCGGCCCCTTCGGTCCAGGCCGCACTACGCCGCCGGGGCCCCCGTCACCGGC
>DAHWDR010000243.1:0-3012 GCA_027330745.1 Acetobacteraceae bacterium
CGTCCGGGGCATGATTTCCGCTACGAGATCGATCCGTCCGCGACCGAGGCAGCGCTGCACTGGCGGGCGCCGCATGATTTTGAAACCGGTCTGGCGCGCACGATCGACTGGTATCTGGCCCACCGCGCGTGGTGGGAAGATTTGCGCGCGCGGCGCTACGCGGGCCAGCGTCTGGGCGCCGCACAGGGGCCGAACCCATGAAGGGCATCATCCTCGCCGGCGGGTCCGGCACCAGGCTGCATCCGGCGACGTTGGCCTCGTCGAAGCAGCTGCTGCCGGTGTACGACAAGCCGATGGTCTATTATCCGCTGACCACGCTGATGCTGGCGGGGATCCGGGACATCCTGCTGATCTCGACGCCCACCGACCTGCCGCAGTTCCGCCGGCTGCTGGGCGATGGGGCACAGTTCGGGCTGCGCATCGACTACGCCGCGCAACCGCAGCCGGACGGGCTGGCGCAGGCCTTCCTGATCGGGCGCGACTGGATCGAAGGGCAGGCCTGCGCGCTGGCGCTGGGCGACAATCTGATCCACGCCGATCATTTGTCGGATCTGATGCGTGCCGCCGCTGCGCGTGAGACCGGGGCTACCGTGTTCGCCTATCAGGTGCGCGATCCGGAACGCTACGGGGTGGTAACCTTCGATGCCGCCGGCGCGGCGGTAACGCTGGAGGAGAAGCCGGCGCGCCCCACATCCAACTGGGCCGTCACGGGGCTGTATTTCTACGACCGGCAGGTGAGCAAACTCGCGGCCACCATCCGACCCTCGGCGCGGGGCGAGCTTGAAATCACCGATCTGAACCGGTTATATCTGGAAGCGGGCGAATTGCGGGTGGAGAAATTGTCGCGCGGCTGCGCCTGGCTGGACGCCGGCACCCCGGACAGCCTGTTGCAGGCGGCGACCTTCGTGCAGACCATCCAGACCCGCACTGGCCTGCTGGTAGGCTGTCCCGAGGAGGTGGCATTCCGCATGGGATATATCGACGCCGCGATGCTGCGGATGCGGGCCGAGGCGCTCGGCAAGACCGAGCTCGGCCGCGTGCTGCGGGAACTGGCCGGATGAAACCGACCGCGCCCCCTCCTGGCCCCTGCGCGATGGTGATTTTTGGCGCCGGCGGCGACCTGACGCGCCGGCTGCTGGTTCCGGCGCTGTATAATCTGGCGCGTACCGGATTGCTGCCGGACAGTTTCGCGCTGATCGGTGTGGATCTGGCGCCGATGACGGCCGAGGAATGGGCCGGCCGGCTGCGCGCCATGCTGGAAGGCGCGGTCGGCAGCACCAGCGGCGAAGACCGGATCGACGCGCTGGACCCGGCGGTGTGGCAGCGCCTGACCGACGGGATGTCCACGCTGCAGGGCGACTTCGCCGATCCGGCGTTGTATCAGCATCTCCGTACGCGGTTGCAGGAAATTGCCGGCGCGCGCGGCACCGGCGGCAATGTACTGTTCTATCTGGCCGTCGCCGATCGGTTCTTCGCCCCCGTGGCCGAGCAACTGGGCCAGGCCGGGCTGCTGGCCGAACCCGATGGGCCGGGCAGCCACTGGCGGCGGCTGGTGGTGGAAAAACCGTTCGGCCACAGCCTGGAGTCCGCCCGCGCGCTGAACCGGCAGCTGCGATCCATCATGGAAGAATCCCAGATCTACCGGATCGACCATTTCCTGGGCAAGGAGACGGTGCAGAACATCATCGCGTTCCGCTTCGCCAACGGCATCTTCGAGCCGATCTGGAATCGGGACCGGATCGATCACGTGCAGATTACGGTGGCCGAGCAGCTCGGCGTGGAGCGCCGCGGCAAGTTCTACGAAGCCACCGGCGCGCTGCGCGACATGGTGCCGAACCACGTATTCCAGATCCTGGCCATGATCGCGATGGAACCCCCGGGCGGCTTCGGCGCCGAACGCATCCGCGACCGCAAGGCCGACGTGTTCGCCCAGTTGCACACGCTGACACCCGAAGACGCCGTGCGCGGCCAGTACGGCCCCGGCGCCGGGCTGCCCGGCTACCGGGCCGAACCGGATGTTGCCCCGCAATCGGCCACCGAAACCTTCGTCGCCCTCCGCCTGAAGATCGACAACTGGCGCTGGGCCGGAGTGCCGTTCTATCTGCGCACCGGCAAGCGCCTGTCGGCACGCGCGACCGAGGTGGCGATCCGCTTCAAGCCGGCCCCGTTCGCGCCCTTCGCCGATACCGACCTCGACGCCCTGCCGCCCAACTGGCTGGTGCTCAAGATCCAGCCCGACGAAGGGATCTCGTTGCAGTTCGAGGTCAAGCGCCCTGGCCAGGTGATGGCCCTCGCCCCCGCTGCGCTGTCGTTCCGCTACGCCGACTGGTTTCCCCGCGAGCCGAACGTGGGCTACGAGACGCTGATCTATGACTGCATGATCGGCGATCAGACCTTGTTCCAGCGCGCCGACATGGTGGAACAGACCTGGCGCGTGGTGCAGCCGGTGTTGGATGCCTGGGCCACCGCGCCGGCGCCGTATTTCCCCAACTACGCCGCCGGGCAGGATGGGCCGGAAGCGGCCAGCCGGCTGCTGGCCGCTGACGGCCGAGCCTGGCGTGCGGTGGCGCAACCAGCGCAGGTGAAACCATGACCGCTCGCCCGTTCCCCGCCGTGTTCATGCGCGGCGGCACGTCGAAAGCCATCATGTTCCACGCAAGCGATCTGCCGGAGCGCGCGGCCTGGGACCCGATCTTCCTGGCCGCGATCGGCAGCCCCGATCCGTATGGGCGGCAGCTGGACGGGATGGGGGGCGGCGTTTCGTCCCTGTCCAAGGTTTGCGTGCTGGCGCCGTCCGCACGCGCGGACGCCGATATCGATTACACCTTCGCCCAGGTGCAGATCCGCGATGCGCGGGTGGATTACGGCGGCAATTGCGGCAACATGTCCTCGGCCGTGGGGCCGTTCGCGGTGGATGAGGGGCTGGTCGCGGCGTCGGGCGATACCGCGACGGTGCGAATCTACAACACCAACACGAAGAAGCTGATCCACGCGACGTTCCCGCTGCGTGAC
>DAHWDR010000269.1:0-2925 GCA_027330745.1 Acetobacteraceae bacterium
GCCAACCTGGCCGCGCTGGCGCTGGGCGGCATGATCTCGTGGGCCTACACGTGGCATCGGCCCGATGGACGCCTGAAGCTGGAGGCGCTGTGCGAGCACCTGGCGGAACTGGCGCTGCAACTCGCCGGGGTTCGCCGCTGAGTGCCCGGCCACGACCCACCCGGCAAACACCGGGTGGGCCGCAGTAGCGGTTTTTACGCGAGGTTCGGAGACATGCGCTTGCGCGCCGCGGCGCGTCCGTTCAGCAGCAGGGCGAAGCCCAGTAGGGCGCCGCCGAGCAGGGCGGCGGTCGGCGGTTCGGGAACCGCCGAAACCGGCCCGGGATTGGACGAGAACGTGCCCGTGCCCGAGGCGTTGAACGTCCCCGCCGCCGGATAGGCCTGGTTGTTGCTGTTCACCGTGCCGGTGGCGAAGTCCGGAATGAGCGACGACAGGCTGAACGCGGCGGTTTCGTTCGTCTCGTTCAGGAACGCCAGGTATTTCGACGTGAGTATCAACTGGTTAAGATTGCCCGGTGTCGCGCTGGCCGCGAAGCTCGCGCTGCCGGACCCGACATTGGCGCCGAACTGGGCACCCGTGGTCGAAGGACTGCCGGTGACGGCGAAGGTTCCGGACAGCAGGTTTGCCCCCGGGGCCGAGCCGGCGTCGATGAACGAAAACGTGCCGGCATAGCCGAACTGCAGGAAGCTATCGCCGGCGCCGCAACTGACCCCGCAACTGCCGATCTGGCTGCTGGTCGCGGTCAAATTGAAAGTGGCTTTCTCGGGTCCGGAGAACGGAAGTCCCGACACGCCGGAGAACGAAAAATACACCGGGGCGGACGCCGAGACAGTCGTGGTGGTCCCCGAGGTGGAAATCGCCCAGGCCTGGGTGGCGCCGTTCTGCTGCACGTATTGCGCGAACGTCACCGGCGTGGCCAGAGCCGGGCTGACCGAAAGGGCGATCACGGCGCAAGGCACCGCCAAGCCACGAAGCCAGCCGAGATGCAACGCGTGTCTCATTGGTCTAAATCCTTACCTGGTGCGTGTTTGCGGGACCATGACGCCGGGCCGGATGCCGGATATTCCGTGAGGAACGTCCACGTAATTCGGCGCCATTCGTAGCGATCCCGCTTTTCGGCCCCGGGCGGCGGCCCCGCCAGCATCGGAATCTACCCAAGCCGCGGGATGCCCAGCCGCGCGGCCGCCTTGGTTGCCGGCGCGCGCATCGCCACCTACAACCCGCCCCGATCCCCACGCCGCAGGAGCCGCCCCGCATGCCCGCCTATCAGTATGTCTATGTGATGAAGGACCTGACCAAGGCGTTCCCCGGCGGGCGCGAAGTGTTCAAAGGCATCACCTTGTCATTCCTGCCCGGGGTGAAAATCGGCGTCCTGGGCGTGAACGGCGCCGGCAAATCGACGCTTCTGAAGATCATGGCCGGGATCGAGACCGAGTATGGCGGCGAGGCCTGGGCCGCGGAGGGGGCGACCGTCGGCTATCTGTCGCAGGAACCGCAGCTGAATGCCGGGGACACTGTCGGCGAAAATGTCGAAGCCGCGTTTGCCGCGATCAAGGCCGCGCTGGACCGCTTCAACGCCATCTCGGCCGAGTTCGCCGAACCGATGGACGATGACAAGATGAACGCCCTGCTGGGCGAGCAGGCCGATCTGCAGGCGCAGATCGACGCCGGCGATGGCTGGGAGCTGGACCGGCGCGTCGAGATCGCGCTGGACGCGCTGCGCTGCCCGCCGGCCGAAGCGAAGATCGCCACCCTGTCGGGCGGGGAGCGCCGGCGCGTGGCGTTGTGCCGGCTGCTGCTGGAAAAGCCGGACCTGCTGCTGCTCGACGAACCCACCAACCATCTGGACGCGGAAAGCGTCGCCTGGCTGGAACGCACGCTGCGCGACTACGCCGGGACCGTGATGCTGGTCACCCATGACCGCTATTTCCTGGACAACGTGACCAGCTGGATCCTGGAGATCGAACGCGGCCGCGGCTATCCGTACGAAGGCAACTACTCCGCCTGGTTGACGCAGAAGCGCAAACGCCTGGCGCAGGAGGAAAAAGAGGAATCCGCCCGCCAGCGCGCGCTCGCCGCCGAGTCCGAATGGATCGCCGCCTCGCCGCGCGCGCGCCAGGCGAAAAGCCGCGCCCGCATCCAGCGCTACGAGGACATGCTGGCCGCGTCCCAGGACAAGGTCGCAGGCGTCGCTGAAATAGTCATCCCGCCCGGCCCGCGGCTGGGCAACATCGTGATCGAGGCGGACGGGCTGCGCAAAGGCTACGGCAACACGATGCTGATCGACGGGCTGGATTTCAAGCTGCCCCCCGGCGGGATCGTTGGCGTGATCGGCCCGAACGGCGCCGGCAAGACCACGCTGTTTCGCATGATCGTGGGCCAGGATCAGCCCGATGGCGGCAGCCTGCGGATCGGCGACACGGTCGATCTCGGCTATGTCGATCAGTCGCGCGATGCGCTGGACGGCAACAAGACGGTATGGGAGGAAATCTCCGACGGCGAGGACCAGATCATCCTGGGCAAGCGCGCGGTCGCCTCCCGCGCCTATGTCGGCGCGTTCAATTTCAAAGGTTCCGACCAGCAGAAGAAGGTGGGAATCCTGTCGGGCGGCGAGCGCAACCGGGTGCATCTGGCGAAGATGCTGAAACGCCCGCACAACGTGATCCTGCTGGATGAGCCGACCAACGATCTGGACGTGGACACGCTGCGCGCGCTGGAGGAGGCGCTGGCCGAGTTCGCCGGCTGCGCGGTGATCATCTCCCATGATCGCTGGTTCCTGGACCGGCTGGCGACCCATATCCTGGCGTTCGAGGGCGACAGCCACGTGGAATGGTTCGAAGGCAATTTCCAGGCCTATGAAGAAGACAAGCGCCGTCGCCTGGGGGCGGACGCGACCGAGCCGCACCGGATCAAGTATCGGCCGCT
>DAHWDR010000300.1:0-4873 GCA_027330745.1 Acetobacteraceae bacterium
TATTTTCACTTCTTCGCGGTGGGGGCGGTGACCGAGACGTTCCTGGCGGGGTTCCTGGTGATCATCCCGGCGCTGACGGGGCGCGCGGTGTGGCAGCCGCGGCTGATGGCGGCGATGCCGTGGCTGGTGCTGGTCGGGCTGGTGATCTTCGGGGCATGCGGCATGCTGGCGGGGCTTCAGGGCGTGCCGCGGCGGACGTTCGACATCGCCTATGACGGTGCGGCCCCGGCCGGCTGGCATGCGCTGATGGTCGGGTTTGCCGTCGGCGCGATGGTGTTCGCCAGCGGGCTGGCCATCGAGTTGTTCGGTGTCCTGCGCATGCTGGTCGGCGGCAAGCGGGGCGTGCCGATGGCGGCGATGGCGCCGCGCCCGGCCGGTGTGCCGGGGGGTGCCGCATGGACCGGGCCAATCGCGGTGGTTCTGCTCGTCGCGCTGATGACGGGCGCCACGATCGGCACGTTCGAAGTGATGCGTTCGCTGCCGATCGTCGTGGTTGGTGGCCATGCGGGACATTAGCGCCGCGGTATCTCGGAGCGAACTCGAAAGGAGATCATCGTGAAGATGCGATCCATCCCGCTCGAGGCGGGGCTTGTGCTCGGCGTGGCCCTGGTATGGGCCGTCCTGGCCGCCGTCTATCGTTTCTCGCCGGCCCTCGGGATGCCCGGATATGTCCGGGTCTGGGGGGCGGGGGCCGTCATGTTTCTGGCGCTCGCGATGCCGCTGCTGCGCTGGCGTTAGGTCGGGGATGGAGACGGCCACGCGAACTAGACGAGGTGGTCGGCGAGCCACAGCCAGCCTCCGCCGGCTACTCCGCCCGCAGCACGAGAAACGCGGCGCCGATGCCGGTGATCCGGCCGAGCCAGGGATCGAGCGGCGCCATCACCCAGGCCAGCGCGGCCAGGGGCGGGTAAAACACCGCGCCACGCAGCGCCCGCACCTCAAGCCCGGCGCCGGCGGCCAATCGTCGCAGCTCGCCCCCCGTGCGGAAATGGGCTGCACGCCAGAGCCGATTTCCGAGCCAGCCGCGGATGCGCCGGCGAAGCGCCCACAGGTTCCAGCGCCCGAGTTCACCGATCACCACCGCCCCGCCCGGCCGCAGCACGCGCGCGATCTCGCGAAAGGCAGCCTCGGCGTCCGGCACGAAGCACAGCACGGTCACGGTGACGACGACATCGAACCGCTGATCGGGAAACGGCAGCGTCTGCGCCCGCCCGGCCGCGAAATCCACGCCGACCCCGGCGGCGGCGGCGCGCGAAGCCGCCGCCCGCAGCATGGCCGGATCGGAATCGAGGCCGACCACAAGCGCGCCGAGCGCCGCCAGACGCACGGCCAGCTTGCCGTCGCCGCAGCCGAGATCCAGCACCGCGCGGCCGGCTACGTCGCCGAGCAGGTCGCGCAGCAGCACGTCTTCCAGCCGGTCGGTGATCCGGCCGAGCGTCGAAGCACGCCAGCCGGCATAGGCCCGGGCCATGCCAGCGACGCCGCTCATCGCCGCGGCATCATCAGCGCCACCACAAGGCCGGAAACGAAGGTCAGCCCACCGATCGCGGCGATCGCGGCGGCAAGGCCGAAGGCATCGCCGATCGCTCCGGCCAGCAGCGCGCCGACGGCGTAACCCATGTCGCGCCAGAAGCGGTAGACGCTCAGCGAGCGCGCCCGCGAACTCGGGTGCGCCACGTCGGAGATCGCGGCGATCAGGGTCGGATACACCATCGCGGTGCCGAGCCCCAGCAACAGGCTGGCCAGCAGCCACCAGCCGAACCCGTCCAGCGCCGCGATCATGAACAGGCCGAGTGCCTGCACCCACATCCCCCAGGCGATCAGGCCCTTCCGGCCGAGCCGGTCGGACAGCGGCCCGGTGACGATCTGCAGAACGCCCCAGACCACCGGGTAGACGCCCTTGAGCGTGCCGATCCCCTCCACGCCCAGGCCACGGGCGGCGAAGAACAGCGGGAAGATCGCCCAGCTCATGCCGTCGTTCAGGTTGTTCACCAGCCCCGCCTGGCAAATGGAGAACATCTCCCGATTACCGAACGAAGTGCGCAGGAACACGTCGATGAAGCGGGCGGGTGCGGCCGGGGCGTGGCGCGCCGCCTCCAGCCGCACATGCGCGGACGTGTCGCGCGCCAGCAGCACCGACAGCGCGAGCCCGAGCACGGCGTAGGCGATGCCGGGATAGAACGGCGCGGGGCGCAGCGCCCCGGTCGCGCTCGCGATCCAGCCGGTGGCGAAGGCGGTGAGTCCCACGGCGGCATAGCCGGCGAACTCGTTGAGGCCCACGGCGAGGCCGCGCGATTTCGGGCCGACGAGGTCGATTTTCATGATCACGGTCATCGACCAGGCGAGGCCCTGGCTGATGCCGAGCAGCAGGTTGGCGGCAACGATCCAGTTCCAGCTCGGGGCCCAGATGATCAGGAACGGCACCGGCAGCCCGATGACCCAGCCCAACACCAGCACGTGCTTGCGGCCCCAGTTGTCAGCCAACTGACCGGAGACGAGGTTGGTGAATGCCTTGGCGATGCCGAAGCTGGCGACGAAGGATGCCACGATCGCCGCCGAGGCGATGTGGAACGTCTCGCTCCCGATCAGCGGCACGACGGTGCGCTCCAGCCCGACCATGCCGCCGACCAGGGCGTTGATGAGCGCAAGCAGCGAGAACTGCCGCCAGTTCTCGCGCAGGCCGAGCTGGACGGCCGGTGCGGCCCCGCTCACGCCGCGCGGCCGGCGTTGGCAGCGCGGAGGGCAGCCGCCTGTGGCGGTGGCGGCGGGATGTCGGCCAGCATGGCCTGCACGAACGCGCCCTCGTCGTCGATACCGAAGGCGCGGTTGTGGCGCTTCTCGAACCCGATCGTCGAGGTGGGCTTGCCGGAAAGCCCGCGCCCGCAGACCGAGCCGGAGAAGGCGCCGGGCAGCACCTCCAGATAGTCGGGCAGGGTGCGCAGCCGCCGGACGCTGGCGAACAGCGCCCGCGCCCCGTCCTCGGCGCTGGCGGCCAGTTCCGTGCGGCCGAGATCGCCCACCATCAGCGTGTGCCCGGTGAGGGCGAACCACGGTTCCTCCCCGCGCGTGCGGTCGCGCACCAGCAGGCAGATGTGTTCGGGCGTGTGGCCGGGTGTGTGGATCACCTCGATCTCGACCTTGCCGAGCGGCAGCACCTCGCCGTCGGACGCCTCCTTGTGGGGGTAGGTCACGTCGGCGCCGGGGCCGAGCACGTACGGCGCGCCGGCGGCCTCGGCCATCGCGCGGCCGGCGGAGAGGTGGTCGGCGTGCAGGTGCGTGTCGATCACGAAGCGGATCTGGAGCCCGAGGGCGTCGGCGGCCCGCAGATAGGTGCCTGGCTCGCCAACCGGGTCCACCACGGCGCCGGCCGCCTTGCCGCCGCAGCCGAACAGGTAGGAAGCGGCGACGGGATCGGTGTGGAGAAACTGGCGCAGGATCATGGAGCCCTCCTTGTTGGCCGATCGGCCGGGCCGGTCCGACCGAGGCGCGGCGTTGCTTGACAGGTGCGGGCGTTGGCCCATACGTTCCATTAAATGCTGGAATGATGGGTAGATGATGTCAAGCGCCAATCCGAAACGCGCCGTCTTCGAGCAGTTCGCCGTGGTCGCGCAGGCCCTCGCGAACGCGCATCGGGTGGAATTGATCGAGCTCGTGGCGCAGGGCGAGCGAAGCGTGGAGGAGTTGGTCCGGCTCTCGGGCCTGACGGTCACGAACGCGTCGCAGCACTTGCAGCAGTTGCGCCGGGCGGGGCTTGTGGTTGCGCGGCGCGCCGGCAAGCACGTGCGGTATCGGATCGCGGAGCGCGACGTGGTGGACCTGCTGATGGCGGTGCGTCGCACCGCCGAACGTGGCGTCGCGGAGATCGACAAGATCGTGCAGAGCTATTTCCATGCGCGGGATTCGCTTGAGCCGGTGTCGCATGACGAGCTGGCCGCCCGGCTCCGCGACGGCGTGGTGACGCTGCTCGACGTGCGACCGGGCGAGGAATTTGCCGCCGGCCACATCCCCGGCGCCGTGAACATCCCGCTCGACGAGTTGCCGCGACGGCTTGGCGAGTTGCCCGCGGACCGCACCGTCATTGCCTATTGTCGCGGTCCTTACTGTGTCTTCGCATTCGAGGCAGTCGCGACGCTGCGGGCCAGGGGCTATGACGCCCGCCGGCTGGCGGACGGCTACCCGCAATGGTGGGCGGCACGACGGCCGGTCGCAGCGGCGGTTGCATGACTCGACGACGCCGGTTCCGCCTGATCGATGAAAGGAACGAAACTGTGACAGATCCCCAGAACACCCTGACGAACGGCGTCGATGTCGGCAAGCTGCTTGCCACCATCGACGCCATCAAAGCGAACCCAGATCTGGCGAACTTTCAGTTCCGTGCTGAGACTGAGTGGAAAAGCGGTGGACATAGCCGCACCCGGATCCAGAGCTTCCATGGAAGCGGGCGCGGAGGATACGAGCCGCAGCAAGCCATTCGACATCGAGGCCGACGAGCCTCCGGTGCTGCTCGGCAGCAATGCCGGTCCTAACGCGGTCGAAATCGTGCTGGCTGGCCTCGCCTCCTGCCTCGCGGTCGGGTTTGCCTACAACGCTGCCGCGCGGGGCATTCGCATTGACGCGTTGACCCTCAGCGTCGCCGGCAACATTGACCTGCATGGCTTCCTCGGCTTGTCGGACAAGGTCCGGCCCGGGTACCGGGACATCCGGGTGACGTGTCGCGTGAAGAGTGACGCCTCACGCGAGCAACTCATGGAACTGTGCGATTACGTCCAGAAAACCTCCCCCGTGCTGGACATCGTCCGCAATCCCGTCGGCGTTTCCGTCGTGCTGGAAGCATAAGGCGGAGCACCGCGACCGTCGTCTGCGCCACGGGGTT
>DAHWDR010000285.1:0-3062 GCA_027330745.1 Acetobacteraceae bacterium
GCGCTACGGATTGCGCATGTCCTCGTCGATCCTGGAACAACCCGCCTGGCCGCGCGTCTATCCCCTGACCTGGGGCTACCGCGCCTTCATGTGGGGGTTCGGCGCACTGTTCCTGCTGGGCGGTCTCGGCGGCCTGGGCGCCGTGCTGGTCATCCCTCCGACCCCCGGCCAGCCGGCCGCGCGCCTGGTGGTGGCCGTGGTCGCGGCGCTGGCGGCGCTGTTCGGTGCCTATATGCTGGCCGGGGCGCTGCGCACGCGCCTGGTGCTCACCGCCGAGGCGATCACCTACACCGCCGCGCTCACCCGCCACGCGGCGCGCAAGGCCGCGATCGCCGGATGGCGCATCGTCCCGGGCCGCCAGGGCAACCCGCCCACGCTGATCCTGCGCCCGCGCGCCACCGCCGCCAGATCGCTGCGGATTCCGTTGATGTTCCGCACCGACGCCGCGTTCACCGCCTGGCTCGCCGACCTCGCCGATGATGACGCGGCGAAGGCGCGCGCCATCGCGGCCGCGCGGCAGCGCGCCGAGGCCGCCATCGCCGCCACCCCGGCCTATGGCGCCACGCCTGAGGCGCGGCTGGCCCGGTTGCGGCTGGCGCGGCGGATCGTGGCTGCGCTCAGCGTCATCGCCGCCGGCGCGGCCCTATGGGCGGCGGTCTATCCGGTGCCATACCGAGCAGCGATCGGGACGAATGTCGTACTACCCTTCCTGGCCCTGATCCTGGTACCGGCCAGCCGCGGCCTGATCCGGCTGGTCGGGCCGCCGGAGGAGGCGCGACCGAAACTTGCCGCGCTGCTGATCGCCCCCGGAGTCGCGCTGACATTCCTGAGCGTGCAGCAATTCTGGTACCACATCCTGGACTGGCAACGGGCGGGCGCGATTGCGTTGGTCGGCGGCGCGCTGTTCCTGGCGCTGATGGCGGCAGTGGATCAGGGCGTGCTGCGGCAGCGGACCGGGCTGCTGCTCCTGGTGCCGGGCGCGCTGGGGTATGCGTTCGGCGTGGCGTTGCAGGTCAACAACGTGTTCGACCATGGCTCGCCGGCGGTCTATCGCGTGGCGGTGCTGAGTCGGTCGGTCTCGCACGGACGCTCCACAAGTTGGTCACTGCGGCTGGCGCGTTGGGGACCGGCGCGTAGCGGCGGCAATGTGACCGTCACACCTGAACTTTACAGCTGGTCGCCGCCCGAACATCGCGTGTGCGTACGGTTGCATCCGGGCGCGCTGCACATCGCCTGGTACGCGGTGGTCTATTGCAACCTGTATGAACGCAACCTGGCCGAAGCAACCGCGCTGCCGCAGCTACGCCGCCGTGCGGCTGCGGGCGACATCGCGGCGGCGCGGCGCATCGGGATCGACCGCATCCGCGGCCTGGGCGTGGCCCGCGACTTCGCCGCCGCGCGCCGCCGCTTGCTGCCGGCCGCGGCAGCGGGGGATCCGGTGGCGGCCTGGGCGCTTGGCTCGATGCGCCAGCACGGGTTGGGCGTGCCCCGCGACGATGCACGGGCCGCGGTGTGGTTCGCGCGCGGCGCGGCGGCGGGGGAGCCTCGGGCGGAAACGGATCTGGGCTACCTCTATGCCTTCGGTCGCGGTGTCCCGCGCGATCCGGCCCGCGCCGTGGCCTGGTACCGGCAGGCGGCACGGGCGGGCAACGCGCTGGCGGCGTGGAACCTGGGGCTGTTCTATCGTGACGGCTACGGCGTGCCGGCGTCCCCCGCCCATGCCGTCCGGTTGTGGATGCGTGCGGCGCGCGGCGGCTACCTGCCGGCCATGGACGCTCTGGCCGGGGCGTATGCGCGCGGCTGGGGTGTGGCGGCCAATCCGGGCTGGGCGCTGGCCTGGACCCGCGCCGCCGCCGCGTCCGGCTCAGCGCCGGCGATGCGCCGGCTGGCGGCGATCGCGTTGCACGGAACGGGCGCGCGGAGCGATCGGCAGAACGCCTATTACTGGCTGGCGCTGGCGGACCGGGAGGACCCGCACGGGGCCTCGGGCACGGCGGCATTCCGCGCCCGGGCAGCGGCGGCGCTGAGCGGGCCGCAACGAGCGCATCTGGATCGGATGGTAGCGCGGTGGTGGGCGTGGCCCGTGGTCGTGCCGACGCAGCCGGCGCGATAGGGCACACGCGGAGTTCCGTCCGACGTCGCGCGAGACGGGATTGGATCGTCATAGCGGCACACGGTATCCGCGCATCTCAGCGCCGCGACCTTCGAGGGCAACCGCACCTCTTGCCCCACCCGCCCAACGCCGCCACGCTCCCGCCCGAACAAGCGGGAGGCCAGGCGATGGACTACACCACCCTCGGGCGCACGGGGTTGCGCGTCAGCGTGGCCGGCCTCGGCGCCGGCGGCCATTCGCGCCTGGGCATCTCCACCGGCGGGACCGAGGCCGACGCCATCGCCCTGATCCACGCCGCGCTGGATCACGGCGTCAACCTGATCGACACGGCCTCCGTCTATGGCACCGAAACGGTCGTCGGCAAGGCGCTCGCCGGCCGCCGCGCCGGCGTGGTGCTGGCAACCAAAAGCTCGGCGATCCGCGCCGGCGAAGTGCTGACGCCGGCGGCGGTACGCGACAGCCTGCAAGCCTCGCTGCGCGCGCTGGGCACCGATCACATCGACATCTTCCAGCTCCACGCCGTCCCCCCGGCGCAATACGTGACCGTGCGCGACCGGCTGGGTCCGGTGCTGGTGCGCGCCCGCGAACAGGGGCTGATCGGCCATCTCGGCATCACCGAGACCGCACCGCACGACCTGGAACACCGGATGCTGGCCCGCGCCGCCGCGGACGGGCTGTGGGACACAGCGATGGTCGCATTCCACATGATGCACCAGAATGCGCGCGAGTCCGTGTTCCCGCTGACCCGCGCGCAGGGCGTCGGCACGCTGCTGATGTTCGCGGTGCGCGGGATTTTCGCCCGGCCGGCGCAACTGGCCGCCACGTTGCGTGACCTGGCCGCGGCCGGCCAGGTGCCGCCCGAGGTCGCGGCGGCGGACCCGCCGCTGGGCTTCCTGCTCCATCCCGGCGGTGCCACGTCCCTGACCGACGCGGCGTATCGCACCGCGCG
>DAHWDR010000289.1:0-8049 GCA_027330745.1 Acetobacteraceae bacterium
CCATCCGGCGCAGATCGCCGCGCACATGGCGCGTGCTGGCGCCGTTGAACACATGCGCGACCAGCCCGCAGGCCAGGTCCGAGGTGCCGAAGAACCAGTCCGCGATCGGGTAGGTCAGGTTGAAATTGCGTTCCATCATGATCGCCGGATCGTGATGGGCGATGTGATGGCGGCGGATCGAATTGACCAGCGGGATACGGTTCACCAGCCGGTCGTCCTTCACGTGACAGCAATAGTGGAACAGCTCGTAATTCAGATACAGCGCCACGTTGGTGATCAGCAGCAGCCAGCCGGCGTTGGGCAGGCCGGCGGCGATCAGCAGCCCGGCCGGGGGCAGCGAGAGGGTGATGAACGCGACCAGCGCATAAGGCGGGAAGAACACGATGCGGAAATCGCGCGTGGTGTCGAAGCTGGGTTCGGTATCGGTGAAGAACCGGTGATGGGCCAAGGTATGCCGGTTGTAGATGCCCATGAAACCGCGCACCGGACGGTGCATGATGGTGCGGTGGATCCACCACTCGAACAGGTTGGACAGCGCGAAGGCGATTGGGATCACCAGGTAGTCGTACCAGGCCGGATGCGACAGATGGCTGGCGGCGACGAAGATGGCGGCCGCGCCGATGGCCGTGATCAGCGCGACATGAGCGGGGCCCGAATAGGCCGGCGCGATTCGATCCCGGAAATCGGCGCGGAAGGCAAGCTGGCGGCGGCCGGCGCGCAGGGCGGACATGGGCGCGTTCCTCCACGGTTTCGGGCAGGATAGCGCGGGCGGCGGCGGCTTGGTAGGCGGCGTGGCGCGCTGGCGGCGCTATCCGCCCCGGTCAGCCCACCGCAAACCCCCGCACCACCCGTGTCACCGCCGCCACATCGTTCGCCACCTCCGCCAGTCGTTCCGGGCGCGCGAACAGATTCGCCAGCCGCCCCGGCAGCGCCGGCCGCACACCGGTCGCTTGTTCCATCGCGTCGGGGAACTTCGCCGGATGCGCCGTCGCCACCGCCACCATCGGCACGCCATGCCCCGCCGGCAGCGCGCGCGCCGCCGCGATCCCCACCACGCTGTGCGGATCGGCCAGGTAGCCGCTGGCCGCGTATAGGCGCGCGATCTCCGCCAGCGTGCCCGCATCGTCCAGCCGGAACCCGTGGAACAGTCCGCGCGCGCGATGCCAGGCCGGGCCCGGCACGGCCATCCGTCCCGTCTCCCGGAATCCCGCCATCGCCGCGGCGGTTGCCCCCGGGTCACGGTCCAGCAGCTCGAACAGCAGCCGCTCGAAATTGGAGCTGACCTGGATGTCCATGCTGGGCGACAGGCTCGGTGCCACCGGCCGCACCGACATGTCGTTCGCCTCCAGGAATCGCGCCAGGATGTCGTTGCGGTTCGAACCCACCACCAGGCGCGATACCGGCAGCCCCATCCGCCGCGCCGTCCAGGCCGCCAGCACGTTGCCGAAATTCCCGGTCGGCACGGCGAAACCCACCTCACGCTCGGGCGCGCCCAGCGCCAGCGCGGCGGCGACGTAATACGGGACTTGCGCGGCGATCCGCGCCCAGTTGATCGAGTTCACCGCCGCCAGCCCCGCCTCATCGCGCAACGCGGCATCGGCGAACAGCGCCTTGACCAGGTCCTGGCAGTCGTCGAACGTGCCGTCCACCGCCAGATTGAGCACGTTCGACGCCAGGACCGTCGTCATCTGCCGTCGCTGCACCTCACTGGTGCGTCCCTTCGGGTGCAGGATGACGATGCGCACGCGGTCCTGCCCCGCAAACGCCTCGATCGCCGCCGATCCGGTATCGCCCGAGGTCGCGCCGACGATCGTGATCCGCGCGTTGCGTTCCGCCAGGACATGGGCGAACAGCCGGCCCAGCACTGCCATCGCCATGTCCTTGAACGCGAGCGTCGGGCCATGGAACAGTTCCTGGACGAACAACCCGGTCTCCAGCTGGATCAGCGGCACGATCGCCGGATGGCCGAAGCCCGCATAGGCATCCGCGGTGATCGCGCACAGGGTCTCGGACGCGATGGCGTCGCCGGCAAATCGCGACAGGATGCGGGCCGCCAGCGCCGGATAGTCCAGTCCGCGCAGCGCGCGCCAATCGGCCGGGCCGAGCCGGGGCCAGGTTTCGGGGACGAACAACCCGCCATCCTCGGCCAATCCAGCCAGCAGGACGCCGGTGAAATCGCGCGGCGCGGCGGCGCCGCGGGTGGAGATGTAGCGCATCGGTCGCTCCGGGTCAGAACCTGCGGCGCACGGTGTAATGCAGCCCGCACCCAGCGCTTTCGGCATTGGCTTCCAGGCGCTTGCCGCGCGCCTGTCCGGTGACGGTCACGGCTGGTCCGCCGCCGCTGACGGTGCCGTCCGCGGCGATACTTGCCAGCACGTCGATGCCGCGGCTCCAGGGGACGTAGAACTGCCCCTGCGCGACAAACAGAGTGATAATCCCGGGATGCGGGCAGTCACGCGCGGCGGCGCGGAAGCGGGTGGAGGTACCGTGATACGCCCCGTCCCAGTCCGGCGGCGCGGCGGGAAGTGGCGCCGCGGGCGGGGCTGGCGCGGCGCAGGCGGCCAACGCCAGGGGCAGCAACATCGTGGCGAGGGTCCTCATGGACCGGTTCATGCGATGGGCGCGCCCGGAAGGCAACGCCCGGGCGCAGTCCTTTGCGTCATAGCCGGCCCTGACGCAGGGGAGGGGCCGATATCGTGCCCCGATCGGCTACCCGAGCCGCGCCGGCGATGTTCGACCGGGGCAACGATCACAACCGCAGCAGATGAACATCCACCAGCGGGCGCTTGGCGAAACGTCGGCCCAGGGCGCGGCGCAGTGCGGTCCGCGCCGCCTCCGCCAGCTGGGCCTCATCGCGGCGCACTGCGTCCGGAAGGTCGGCCAGGCCGGTGGCGAAATCGGCCGCGACGCGCGCCGCCTCGGGGTCCTCCGGATCGAACAACCCGGGCGCGGAGACCTTCGGCGTCCCGCGCAACCGGCCATCCGCATCGATCGCCGCGCTGCCGACCACCACGCCGTTGAACAGCATCCGCCGGCGCGCGGCCATCACGCCGCCCTCGAACGGCACCAGGCGGGTGCCATCCAGCACCAGCCGCCCGACCGGGGCGCTATCGGTTACTTCCACGCGGTTCGCGGAGAGCGACAGGATATCGCCATCCTCGATCAGGATCGGTTGTGCACCGGCTTCGCGCGCCAGTTCCGCGTGGGCGGACAGATGGCGCCATTCGCCATGCACGGGCACCGCGAAGCGAGGCTTCACCAGCCGATACATCCGCCGCAGCTCGTCGCGCGCCGGATGGCCGGAGACATGCACCAGGTGATCGATATCGGTCATGACGGTTGCGCCGCGCCGGACCAGATTGTCCTGCATGGTCCCGATCGGACGTTCGTTGCCGGGAATGACACGGGAGGAGAAGATCACCGTGTCGCCCTCGCCCAGTGCCACGCGCGGATGCGTGTCCATCGCCACCCGCGCCAGCGCCGAGCGCGCTTCGCCCTGGCTGCCGGTGATCAGGATCAGCAGCTCGTCGTCCGGGATATCGGCGACGTCGTCCTCGGTCAGGAACGGCGGGAGATCGGTCAGATAGCCGCAGGCGCGCGCCGCGGCGTCCAGGTTGCGCAAGGACCGCCCGACCAAAGCCACCTGCCGTCCGGCATCGCGCGCGGCCAGCGCCAGCGATTCCACGCGGGCGACGTTGCTGGCGAAGCAGGTCACGGCAATACGACCGCTGATGTTGCGGATCAGAGCGGACAGGGACCGGCGCACGTCGCCCTCGCTGCCCGAATGGCCTTCCACCATCGCGTTGGTGGAATCGCAGATCATCGCCAGCACGCCCTTGGCGCCGAGCGCGGCCAGCGCGGCTTCATCGGTCGGCGGGCCGATCAGCGGGTCCGGATCCAGCTTCCAATCGCCGGTATGCAGCACCGTGCCGACCGGCGTGGTGATCGCCAGACCCTGGGCTTCCGGGATGGAATGGGCCATGCGGATGAATTGCAGGGCAAACGGGCCGATCTGGAACCCGCCGCCGGGGGGGATGATGGTCAGTTTGACCTGGTTCTGCAGCTGTGTCTCGGCCAGCTTGCGGCGCAGGACGGTGGCGGCGAACGGGGTCGCATAGACCGGGCAGCGCAACTGCGGCCAGAGCCAGGCGACGGCGCCGATATGGTCTTCATGCGCGTGGGTGATGACCAGCGCCAGCAGGCGGTCGCGGCGTTCGGCGATGAAACCCGGATCGGGCATCATCACCTCGACCTCGGGGTGCTCGGCGCCACCGAAGCCGATGCCGCAATCGATCGCGAGCCACCGCCCGTCATAGCGGTAGAGGTTCAGGTTCATGCCGATCTCGCCCGTCCCGCCCAGCGGCAGGAAGGCAAAATCCTCGGTGCTGTCGTTCATTCGGTCTCGGTGAGCCTCGCGCGTTCTTTGGAGAGGGTGGGGTGGGGATTGCGTTGTGCCAGCATCCGAAGCCCGTCCAGGGTCAGGTCGGGTTCGATATGCGAAATCTGCAGCGTGCCTTCGGTGAACAGAGGCGCGAGACCACCGGTGGCGATCACGGTCATCGGGGCGCCAAATTCGGCGCGTATGCGCGAGATCAGGCCCTCGATCAGGCCGATATAGCCCCAGTAGATGCCGGATTGCATGGCGGGCACCGTGCCGCGGCCGATCACGGCCTGCGGGCGGCCAATGCCGATCCGCGGCAGGCGGGCGGCGGCGTGGTGCAGCGCTTCGATCGACAGGTTGATGCCCGGCGCGATGGCTCCGCCCAGATACGCGCCATCCGCATCGATCACATCGAAGGTGGTCGCGGTGCCGAAATCCACCACGATCAACGGGCCACCGAAGCGGGCATGGCCGGCCAGCGCGTTCAGCAACCGGTCGGCGCCGACTTCGTCGGGGTTGTCCACCTTGATCTCAAAGCCCCAATCCAGGCTGGCGCGGGCGACCAAGGGTTCGATGGAGAACCAGTCCCGGCACAGCCGGCGGAGGTGATAGAGCGCCGCGGGCACCACCGTGCCGATCACGGCGAGGTTCACCTCGGCCTGGGGAATGTCGGCGCGGTCCAGCAGGGCGAGCAGCCAGGCGGCGTATTCGTCGGACGTGCGCTGGGCATCAGTACGGATCCGCCAGATGCCGCGCCAAGCGTCGGCGTCATGGACCGCGAAGACGATGTTCGTGTTACCGGCGTCAATCACCAGGAGCATCGGCGGCCTATAGCAGAAATCCCCGAGGAAGGCGCAATTTTCCGGGCACAGCCCCGCGGGGAGCGGCGAAGACAGCGCCGGGACTGCGTGCGATCGCAGCCCGCTGCGCCGGTCCGATCCTCTAGCCGAACAGCGCGGCGGCGGCGGCCCCGGCGGCGCCCACCAGCGGGCCAGGGAACAAGAAGAAGAACAGCGTGAAAATCCCCGCCAACGCGGCGACGAACCCCACCACGTTAGACCGACGGTCGAACGCAGCGGCAGGCGCGTCGAAATACATCACCTTCACGATCCGCAGATAGTAGTACGACCCGACCACCGAGGTCAGCACACCGATGATCGCCAGCGTCCAGAGCCCGCTTTGGACCGCCGCCAGGAACACATAAAGCTTGCCGAAAAACCCGGCCAGCGGCGGGATCCCCGCCATGCTGAACATGAACACCGCGAAAGCCAGCGCGAGGCCGGGGTCGGTCTTCGCCAGGCCCGCGAGATCCGCGATCTGCTCCACCGCGCGCCCCTGGCGGCGCATGGCGATGATGCAGGCCCAGGTGCCCGCGCTCATGAACAGATAGACCAGCAGATAGACCAGCACGCCGCGCATCCCAAGCTGCGTGCCCACCGCCAGTCCGATCAGCGCGTAACCCATATGGCCGATCGAGGAATACGCCATCAGACGCTTGATATTCGTCTGCCCGATCGCCGCCAGCGCGCCCAACGCCATGGACGCGATCGACACGATCTGGATCACCAGCTGCCACGACCCCAGTAGATGCCCGAACGGGCCGGACATCACGCGCAGGAACAGCGCCATTGCCGCCATCTTGGGCGCGGTAGCGAAGAACGCGGTGACCGAGGAGGGGCTGCCCTCATAGACATCCGGTGTCCACATATGGAACGGCGCGGCCGAGATCTTGAACGCCAGCCCGACGATTACGAACACGATCCCCACGACCAGCCCGGGGGAGGCTGCCGCCGGTCCGCTCAATACGCGGGCCAGGGTGGCGAAATCCATCGTGCCGGAGAACCCATAGACCAGCGAAATCCCGTACAGCAGCAGGCCCGACGCCAGCGCGCCGAGCACGAAATATTTCAATCCCGCCTCGGACGATCGCACATCGTCGCGCGCGAATGCCGCCAGCACGTAAAGCGCAAGCGATTGTAGTTCCAGCGCGACGTAGAGCGTCATCAGATTGCCGGCCGAGACCATGCCCATCATGCCGACGGTCGCGAACAGCATCAGGACCGGAAATTCGAACCGCGCGATGCCCTGACGCGGGTTGTAATCCAGCGCCAGCATCAGTGACAGCGCCGCACCGATCAGGACCAGGATCTTGGCGAGCCGGGCGAACGGATCGACGATGAACTGACCGTAGAACCCGACCCGGTCGGGGCGGGTCAGCACCAGGATCCCCGCCACCAGGAAAGCGCCCAGGGTCAGCATCGCGGCCAGCGGCGTGCCGTCCGGCTTGCGCAGCACGCCGATCACCAGGATGGCCAGGCCGCATAGCGACAGGACGAGTTCGGGCAGGATTGTCGGCCAGTTCATCGGATTCGCGCCTCCGCGAGCTGGATTTTGTCGGGTCCGGGCGGCCGCGCCATCGCCTGTTCATGCCGCGCGACCATCTGCGTGACGGTCGCATCCCAGAAGCCCGTGAAGCTGGACGGATAGATGCCCATCCACAGCGCCAGGATCACGAGGGGCGCAAACACCGCGATCTCACGTGGCGATACGTCCAGAATGCCGCGCAGATCGGGTTTGGTCATGCGCCCGAAGATGACGCGTCGATACAGATACAGCGTGTACATCGGCCCCAGGATCAGCCCGAGACCACCGAGCAGCGCCAGCCAGAAATTCACATGCAGCGCGCCGATCAGCACCAGGAACTCGCCTACGAAGCCGGAGGTGCCGGGCAGTCCGACCGAAGCCATCACGAACACCATGAACAGGAAGGCGTAGAACGGCATCCGCTCGGCCAGGCCGCCATAGCGCGCGATGTCACGCGTGTGCATCCGGTCGTAGATCACGCCCACCAGAAGGAATAAAGCGGCCGAGACCACGCCGTGCGACAGCATCTGGAACAACGCGCCCTGGATGCCCTGGACGTCGAAGGTGAAGATGCCGATCGTGATGATGCCCATATGCGCGATCGAGGAATAGGCGACCAGCTTCTTCATGTCCTCCTGCACCAGCGCCACATAGGCGGCATAGACCACCGCGACGACCGAGAGGGTGAACACCAGCGGCGCCAGTTCCGCCGAGGCCTGCGGCAGCATCGGCACTGAGAAGCGCAGGAACCCATAGGCCCCCATCTTCAGCAGCACGCCGGCGAGGATGACCGAACCCGCGGTCGGCGCTTCCACATGCGCGTCCGGCAGCCAGGTATGCACCGGCCACATCGGCACTTTCACCGCGAAGGAGGCGAAGAAGGCGAGGAACAGCCAGAACTGCATCTTCGCCGGGAAATGCGTGTGCATCAGGGTCGGGATGTCGGTGGTGTGCGCGTATTGCCACATCGCCAGCAGCGCCAGCAGCATCAGCACCGAGCCGGCCAGCGTGAACAGGAAGAACTTGAAGGCCGAATACACCCGCCGCGGCCCGCCCCAGACCCCGATGATGAGGAACATCGGGATCAGCACGCCCTCGAAGAAGATGTAGAACACCACGAAATCGAGCGCGCAGAACATGCCCACCATCATCGTTTCCAGGATCAGGAAAGCGATCATGTATTCGCGCACGTAACGTGTGATGGACTCCCAGCTGGCCAGGATGCAGATCGGCGTCAGCAAGGTGGACAGCAGCACGAACAGCACCGAGATGCCGTCCACGCCCATCTTGTAGCCAACCCCGTA
>DAHWDR010000301.1:0-2920 GCA_027330745.1 Acetobacteraceae bacterium
CAGCGCGGCGAACCGCCGGACCATCTTGTTGAACCGGCGTTGCAGCCGGAACGTCAGCGGCCCGGCGATCTGGCGCCGGAAGCCGCACTCCCCGATGCCTTGGAGCAGGAACGCCACGATCTGGGCGAAGCGCACGGCCAGGGGAGGGGGTGGGGCGTCGGTCACGCGGCCCATAAGACCACGCAATGGTTGAAAAGGCGTTAACCGGCGGCGCGCTGCGCATGGGCGTGCGACACGGGGCGGTGTGCCTGGGCTGCTGCTGGGCGCTGATGGTGCTGCTGTTCGCCATGGGGACGCGATGAACCCGGCGTAGGTGGCGGGCCTCGGGTAGCTTGTGCCGGGCACGGCTGCGGGTTTGGGTCCGGCCGCGGGTGCCGGCCCGGCCGCGGACCCGTTTGCCTTGCGTCCCGTTTGTTCCTATCCTCGCCGCGTCAGCCTGCGTCGCCGAATACCGGCGCCGCCGGACGCCCTGTCCGCCCCTGTAAGGCCGAGCACGATGTCGCAGCCTTTCGCCGTGGTGTTCGAGCTCGCGGGCCCGATTATTATGGATCGGGGCATCGGTCTGCCTGGGCTGTTGGCACGCCTGCTGGCAGACGGCGGGGAGAGCGACCCGCTCGCCCACCTGCCCTTGGACCAAAGAGGCAATATCTTCCTCGGCTCCGATCTGTTTGGTATCGGACCGGCGGTCGAATACCGTGTCAGCTACGTGCGCTCGCTGCGGCCCACGGCGATGGCAACCGACATCGCGCTGCACGAAAAGCGAAACCGCGCCGCTTTGGATCAGATTACCCTGCGCGACGAGCGCAAGAACCTGCTCGACTCGCGACGGGCGACCGGCGCCGAAATCCTGGTCGCGTTCGGAGCCGGCGATCCGGAGCGCGTGGAGAGCCTGCTGTCCGACCTGGGGCACATCGGCGCCAAGCGGAGCAGCGGCTACGGCGCAATCAAGGCGGTTCGCCTCCTCCCGATCGACCATCCGCATGCCGGTCTCGCCGACCGCGATGGCAATCCGATGCGCCCTGTCCCGGTCGCGCTCTGGCGCGGCATGAACCTACCGCCGCGGCCCGTGCGGAATCTGGTCGCCGGCCTGCCGCGCTGGGCCGCGCCGCGCGAGCCGTGCGTCGGCCCGCTGGAATGGGTGATGGAGACCGAGGGCCTGCAACGCGAGTTGGGCGCATGACCGCAGCGGAATTGGTGGCAGAGCGGATCGCGCCCTTCTGGTTGACGCCGGAACGCGCGACCGGCGATCCAATCGCCGACGCGGCAACAGCGATCGGCCAACGGCACCGCAAAGCCGACGGCACGACACTGACGCAGTTCAATACCGGCGCCCTGGTGGTGCGGCCGGAGAGCGTGCTGGCCCTGACCGAGTGCCAGCCGGTACGCCCGCATCCTTCTGTCCGGATGGCGCCGCCCACCAAGGCGCGGGCCGCGGTGATCGCCGATATTGCCCGCAACGGGCCGCCGCTGCTTGCGGTACTGTTCCGCAAGGGCGCGCTCGATATCCGCGCCTGGGTCTGCTGCACGGAGGACGAGGTGGTGCTGAACGGCCCGGCCGGGCCAGAGGAAAGCGCCCTGCTGGCGGATGTGGCGTATCTTCGGTCGCTGCCCGCCCCACTGCTCGGGTGGCGACGCGCCGCCGGTCTCTACGCCCAGGCCGAAGCCGCCTCGTCGCTCGCGGACAAGTTGTTCGTCGAGGCCGACCGGCTCGGCGCGCTGGCGGGCCTTCCCCGCCGCACGGTGCTGGACATGTTGCACCGGCTGCGTCGGGTGCAGTCGCTGGCCTATGCGTTGGCCGAGGCGGGAGGGACCGGCGCATGACCGCGCTTGCCGACATCGTCGCACGCGACGTGCTGCTGGGTGTGGCCGAGCCGGCGGATCGCTATGCCATCCATGCCGGGCTCGATGCGCGCTGGGGGCGGCGCGGGGAGGTCGGGTTCCTCTGGTCGCTCGGCCGGGTCGCGGACGCCGCGGCGGCGCGGGTACGCCTGCCGCCCACCCACCCGGACGGGCAGGCGGGCCTCCCGATCGCGGGGGCACCCGCCGGGGCCACGCTCGGGTTTCGGCTGTGCGCCAACATCACCCGCAAGATCGGCCGCGGCGGTGCGCGCCGGTCCTGGCCGCGGGAAGACGTGGCGCCCCGGTTGCGCTGGCTCGATCGCCGCGCCGAGACGCACGGATTCGCGGTCGTTGCCGTGGAAGCGGAGACCGAGCGGGTGTTCATCCGCAAGGGGGCCGGGTTCTGGATCGATGCGACGACATTCGCCGGCAGCCTGACCGTGCGCGACCCGGTGCGCTTCGCCGCCGCGCTGCGCGGCGGCGTCGGCCCGCGCGCGGCGTTCGGCTTCGGGCTGCTGGAAACCTTCTGAAATGTGACGGGGAGACAGGATATGCCGACGCTTCTGCTCGACGGAACGCTGACCGCCGTTACGCCGATCGCGATCATCCTGCCGGGCAGCGAGGACAAGCGCACGCCGGCCGGCGCGCCGCGCAAGCGGATGCTGCGCGACGGCGTGATGGTCGATACGGCCTATGTGCCGCCGTCCAGCCTGCGCGGGCGCCTGCGCCATCTGCTCACCACCGAGGTGATGCGGTTGCAGCACGCGGCGGACGGAAGGGTGTTCACGCCGGAGGATTATATCGACACGGCGTTGGGCGGCGTGAAGGACCGCAAGGCGGAGGGCGACGATGAACGGCGCGTCGATCTGAAAGCGATCCGCGCGCTGCGCGCGCGCAACCCGGTCGTTTCGCTGTTCGGCTCCATGGTGTCCGCGGTGTCCGGCCGGCTGATGGTGGGGGACATGACCCCGGTCGATCCGGTGGCGGCGAGCGGCACCGGCCGGTCCGTGCGCGCCCATCCGTTCATGCGCAACCCCGCGGTGCTGGACCTGCTCGACCCGGCGCGCTTCGACGAGTTCAC
>DAHWDR010000348.1:0-1569 GCA_027330745.1 Acetobacteraceae bacterium
GGCAGCGATGAGGGGGGAGAGAACTGGGCCGCCGTCGCCTCGCTGATCGAGACCTGCAAGCTCAACGGCGTCGACCCGCAGCGTTACCTGACCGAGTTGCTGACCCGCCTCGTCAACGGATGGCCCCAGGCGCGGATCGACGCGCTGATGCCCTGGAACTGCCTCGCAGAGACCGACGGCTGAACGTCAAGCCCCTGACCAAAGGGCCGTGAAGCTGCGCTTACGGCGCACGGGCTCAGCGAGCGGCGGGCCTGTCGGATCATCGGGGCGGATCGCAGCGCGCACCGCTACCGCCGGCGCCGCCCGGACGACGCGCCGGCGCGGGCGCGCTTGCGGGAACTGGCGGCGCAGCGGCGGCGGTTCGGCTACCGCCGCCTGCACCTGCTGCTGGATCGGGAAGGGTGGCACATGAACCACAAGAAGCTACGCCGTCTCTATCGGGAGGAGCGGCTGCAAGTGCGCCGTCGCGGCGGGCGCAAGCGGGCGCTCGGGCTGCGCGCGCCGCTGGCGTTGCCGCAAGCGCCGAACCAGCGCTGGTCGCTCGACTTCGTCTCTGACGCGATGACCGATGGGCGGCGGTTCCGGGTCCTCGCGGTGCTGGATGACTTCACCCGCGAGAACCTGTGCCTGGTGCCGGACACCTCGCTGTCGGGCGCGCGGGTGGCGCGCGAGCTGGATGCGATCATCGCCCGCCGCGGCCGGCCGCTGCTGTGCGTCAGCGACAACGGCACCGAACTGACCAGCACGGCGATCCTGAAGTGGTGCCAGGATCGAACCGTGGGTTGGCACTATATCGCGCCCGGCAAGCCGCAGCAGAACGGGTTTGCCGAGAGCTTCATCGGCCGGCTGCGCGACGAATGCCTGAATGAGACCCTGTTCACCTCGCTGCCGCAGGTGCGCGCGGTGCTGGCGGCCTGGCGGCGCGACTACAATGAAGCCAGGCCGCACTCCGCGCTCGGCGGGCTGACCCCGGCGGAGAGGTTCCGCGCCGGTCCGGCCTGTTCGAGGCTGGCGCCGTGCTCGCCGCCGTCAAGGACGCTGCGCGCCGCTGCGCGGCGGCCCGCCAAGGAGGGCGGGCCGTCCTTGACCGCGGTTGCGCGCGGCGCCCCCGAAGGTTCAGGCCGGGGCAGGAAAACGGCCCTCGACCAAACAGGAAAACGGGACGAGGATGGTGCCTTGCAATCCGGCGGACTCTACTTCTGAGTGGAGGGAAGTTGGGGCTCAGGTCACGCCTTGTTGGCCCGGCTCACAGCCGCGGCAAACTCACCGCGCTCGGGCCCCGGGGCTCACCAGATCGCGTAATTCACGGACGACGACGCTATGCTCGAACAGCCAGCCATGGCAGCGTGACTCAAACCAAACAGCCTCCGGCAAACCCGGGGCGGTTCATCGAGCCGTCCGTCGGCAGCGTCGGTGACCGCTGTGACAACGCGCTCGCCGAGACGATCAACGGCCTGTTCAAAGCTGCAATGATCCACCGGCCTGGGCCATGGCGCGCATCGGGTCACTCGCCGGTGCGGCTCCCCCGCAGCACGCCCGCGAGCTGCAACGCGATCAGGCCCATCAGGC
>DAHWDR010000380.1:0-19723 GCA_027330745.1 Acetobacteraceae bacterium
GCAACGGTGTCAGGTGACGGAACGCAAAGGGCATCACAGCGATCCAGCACCGAATGCGCACTTTGTGGCGGCAACTCGCCGTGAAACCGGACGCGCGGTGTCATCGCACCGGCGGCGACGCACGCCGCCGGCTCCAACGTACCAACACGTCCGATTAACTCGGCGGTTACATCCACGTCCGTGAGACCTGCCATCGCTACCAGAAGGTCACCCTGCCGGTTGGATGAGCCGATGGGACCCAGCGTGGCAATCCGGAGCGACGCCTCTGCGATCCCGGCTGCCCCGTGGGTCGGAATCTCGGTTCCAGGCGGCACCAAATGGATGCGATCCCTGTCGGTGTCGCACAACATGGCAGCGAAAAGCCTCGTGCTCTGAACGGAGTGATGGAACACCAGCGCTGCGAGGCTGGCGCATATGGCGGCCGTATCGGCGCGGGCGGCAAGCCACACCGCGCCTGCCGCGCCTTCGCGTAGCAACCAGACCGAGCGTTGCGGCCGCCCCACCTGGGCGATGAGCGGCGCAGCCGTTACGCCCACAAATACCGGCACCGTTTCTGGGTCCAGTGAAATTGTACCACTGACGATCGGTACTCCAGCGGCGGCATAAACACGAGCCGGAGGGCCAGCGGGATCGGCGGTGATAAGGGCCACAGCGTCCAGGCCACGCTGACGCAGCGCCGCAGCCCACCCTGCAATCAACACGCTGCCGCCATTGTACCCCTCGGTCGCATCAATCACCAGCAATTTCATCGATGCCACCATTTCGCGATGCTATCCTGATCGAGAGCAAGTTTAAGCACAGGACCGGATGGCAAGCCAGCGGATACCTCGCTAACCCCCCTCGCGCCGCCGCCACCACCACCCGATCGCCCCCACCAGCGCCAGCCCGACCCACGCCACCAGCTGCAACGCCGTCCGATCGCCGAACGCCTGCCCCAACCCCCCCAGCAGCAGGAACCCTACCGGCCCGGCGCCGATGCACACCGTCAGCAGCCCCAGCACCCGCGAGCGCACCGCCGGCGGCGTATGCCGCGCGATCAGCGTCGTCTGCATCGCGCTGAACCCGGCCGAGCCGAACCCGCCGGGCACCATCACCAGGCAGGCCAGCCAGAACGCCGGCATCCGCGGCATCACCGCGACCGCGGCCAGGAACAGCGCCGCCCCGCCCACCATCACGGTCCGCTCCCGCAACGGCGGGCCGAATCGGGCCAGATAGGTCCCGGCCAGCAGCGCCCCCACCGGCTCCCCGGCCGCCAGCACGCCGACCAGCGCGGGCGCGACGCCAAAGCTGCGCTCGGCCACCGGCGCCACCAGCGCGATATAGGAAAACGCGAACATGTTGGTGACGAAAGTGATCGCCAGGCTGCCCGCTACCACGGCGTGACTGCGCGCGTAGCGGAACCCCTCGGCCAGTTCGGTCGCCACCGCCGACGGCCGCGCGACCGGCGGCGCCCCCGCCGGCACGCCCAGCGCCAGCACCAGCGCCACCAGGTAGCACGCGCCGGAAACCGCGAACGCGCCGCCCAGCCCCAGCGTCGCGAACGCCACGCCCGCACCCACCGGCCCGGCCATCCGCACCAGCGAGTTGGTCAGCGAATCGAACGCATAGGCGCGCGCCACCAATCCGGGTGCCACCGCCTCGCCCAGCATCCGCCGGCGCGTCGCCCCCTCGGTGGACCACATCACCCCGCTCGCCAGCGCGGCCAGCGCCAGCACCCAGGGCCGGGCCAGCCCCGCCGCCGCCAGCCCCGCCACGGTCAACGAGGCGCCGGCGCTGACCGCCTACGCCGCGATCAGGATCGCCCGTCGGTCGCGCGATTCCGAAACCACCCCGGCGAACGCCCCCAGCAGCAGCATCGGCAGGTTGCGGCACGCCGACACCACCGCGACCGCCAGGGCCGAATGCGTGACCTGGAAGGTGAACAATCCCGCGGCCAGGATCTCGAACTGGCGCATTCCGTTCGACAGCCCGCCGACCCCCCATAGCCGCAGATATCCCGGCGCGCGGGTCAGCACGCGGAAACCCGCCCGAGCCTCCACGGCGCTCGCTGCCATCTGTTCCCTCCCGGTGGCCGTCCGATGGGGGGCGGGCCGATGGCAGCCCATTGACCTGGCCCCGCCCCCGGGCGGTATCATGCGCCAAATCCAACGCTTCGGCAGGGGGAGACCACCCGATGAACGACATGGCCGCCATCACTTATGACCGCACGGTCGAGGACCTCGGCAATATCGTCGAGCTCGGCCACGTCAACGTGACCGTCCCGGACCAGCGCCTGGCGACGCTGTTCTATGTCTCCGGCCTCGGTCTCACGCGCGATCCGTATCTGATGACGGGTCTCGACAATATGTGGATCAATGTCGGCCGCGCCCAGTTCCATCTGCCGAGCCGTGGGCCGCAGGTGGTGCGCGGCACGACGGGGCTGGTGAACGGCGACCGGGCGGCGCTGCTGGCCCGCCTGGCGCGGGTGAAGAAGGACCTGGCGGACACGAAATTCAGCTTCCACGAGACCGAGGACGCGGTGGAGACCACCTGCCCCTGGGGCAACCGCATCCGCTGCCACGCGCCCGACGCGGCGCGGTTCGGGCGGATCACGCTTGGGATGCCGTATGTGGAATGCGACATCCCGGCCGGCACCGATCTGGCGGGCATCGCGCGGTTTTATCGCGACGTCCTGGGCGGCATCGCCGGGGTCACGAAGGACGCGCGCGGCAAACACGCCTGGGCGGTCCTGGGCGACGGCAACAAGATCCTGTTCCGCGAAACCGACGCCAAGCTGCCCGCCTATGACGGCCATCACATCCAGATCACGCTGGCGGATTTCTCAGGCCCGCACAAGAAGCTTCTGGAACGTGGCCTGGTTACCGAGGAATCCGACCAGCACCAGTATCGCTTCAACGATATCGTCGATGTGAAGACCAACAAGGTGTTGTTCTCGATCGAGCACGAGGTGCGGTCCATGCGCCATCCGTTGTTCGCCCGCCCGCTGGTGAATCGCAACCCGTCGCAAACCAATCGCGATTACGCACCGGAATGGGACGCGGGACGTTGGGCGATGCCGGCGTCATAAGGCCCAGGGCGTCCGGTTCCACCCCCCGCCCCGTCCTGGCCGGGTCAAGCCCGGCCAGGACGGAGTGCGCGGGCACACCGGATGCCATTCCCCCATCCCCGCCCAGCCTGGAGACAGCGGATGCAGATCGGTATCGTCGGCCTCGGGCGCATGGGTGCCAATATCTCTCGCCGTCTGATGCGCGCGGGTCACGCCTGCGTGGTGTTCGACGCCAAGCAGGAAGCCGCGCGGGAACTCAGCGTCGAGGGCGCGACGCCGGCCGATAGCCTCGCCGCGCTGGTGGCCGGTCTCGGCCCCGCGCCGCGCGCGGTCTGGGTGATGCTGCCCTCGGGCAAGATCACCGAGGACACGGTGGCCGCGCTCGGCGCGCTGCTGGGGGCGGGCGATATCGTGATCGATGGCGGCAACAGCTTCTACAAGGACGATGTGCGCCGCGCGAAGACGCTGGCGGCGAAGGGGATTCGCTATCTGGATTGCGGCACCTCGGGCGGCGTCTGGGGCCTGGCGCGCGGCTATTGCCTGATGATCGGCGGCGCGAAGGACGCGGTCGATCATCTGGACCCGATTTTCGCCGCGCTCGCCCCGGGGCTCGGCGACATTCCGCGCACACCGGGGCGCGAGACGCGCGACCCGCGCGCCGAACGCGGCTATATCCATGCCGGGCCGGCCGGGGCCGGTCATTTCGTGAAGATGATCCATAATGGCATCGAATACGGCATGATGCAGGCCTTCGCCGAAGGGTTCGATATCCTGAACGGCCGCGCCGCCGCGACGCTGCCCGAGGATGAACGTTTCGATCTGAACATGGGTGACATCGCCGAAGTCTGGCGTCGCGGCTCGGTGGTCTCGTCCTGGCTGCTGGATCTGACCGCGGCGGCGCTCGCGACCGACGAAAAGCTGGAGCATTTCTCCGGCTTCGTGGAGGATTCCGGAGAGGGCCGCTGGACGGTCGATGCCGCGGTGGAGGAAGCCGTCCCCGCCCATGTCCTGGCCGCGGCGCTGTTCGCCCGCTTCCGCTCCCGCCGCGATCACACCTTCGGCGAGAAGATCCTGTCCGCCATGCGCTTCGGCTTCGGTGGGCATATCGAGCATATGCTGAACCAGAAATAGCAGCGCGATGCCGGCGATTGTCGTGATGGGCGTGTCGGGCTGCGGCAAGACCACGCTCGCGCGCGGCCTGGCCGAGCGCCTGGGTTGGACATTGCTGGAAGGCGATGCGTTCCACCCGCCCGCCAATATCGCCAAGATGAGCGCCGGAATCCCGCTGGATGACGCCGATCGCGCGCCATGGCTGGCGGCCATCGCCGCGGCGATCGACGCGCGGCGCGGCGCCGGCGCGGTGGTGGCGTGCTCGGCGCTGAAACGCGCCTACCGGCAGGTGCTGATCGGCACGCGCAACGATGTGACTTTGCTGTATCTGCAGGGCACGCGCGCGGCTATCGCCGCGCGGCTTGCGTCCCGCACCGGGCATTACATGCCACCCGGGCTGCTGGACAGCCAGCTTGCCACGCTGGAAGAACCCGGTCCGGACGAACACCCGATCGTGCTGCCGATCGACCCGCCGCCCGGCGCGATTCTACAGGCCGCCCTCGCGGCGCTGCGACAACAAGGGATCATCCCATGACCGAAGCCGTCTATCCCAGCCTGCGCGATCGCGTGGTGTTCCTGACTGGCGGTGCGTCCGGCATCGGCGCGGCCGAGGTCGCGGCCTTCGCCGCCCAGGGCGCGCGCGTGGCCTTCGCCGATATCGCCGATGACGCCGCGGCCGAGGTGGTGGGGAAGGCGCGCGCCGCCGGCCACCCCGAGCCCTATTTCCAGCACTGCGACCTGACCGATATCGCGGCTCTGCGCAGCGCGGTGGCGCAGGCGGCCGAACGCCTGGGGCCGATCACGGTGCTGGTCAACAACGCCGCCAACGACCAGCGCCACAAATGGGAAGACGTCACCCCCGACTACTGGGACGAACGCCTGGCGGTCAATCTGCGCCACCAGTTCTTCGCCATCCAGGCGGTGGCGCCGATGATGCAAGCCGCCGGGGGTGGGTCAATTATCAATTTCGGCTCGGTCAGTTGGCATGTCGGGCAGGGGGGCATGCCCGCCTACACCAGCGCCAAGGCCGCGGTGGAGGGGCTGACCCGCGGCATGGCGCGCGATCTGGGGCCTGACAACATCCGCGTGAACTGCGTCGTGCCGGGTTGGATCATGACCGAACGCCAAATCAGTCTGTGGCTGACGCCGGAGGCCGAAGCGCGCTTGATCCAGAGCCAATGTCTGAAGCGCAAGCTTGTTCCGGATGACGTGGCGCGGATGGTGCTGTGGCTGGCCGCCGACGACAGCCGGATGTGCACCAGCCAGTTGTTCGTGGTGGATGCCGGACGGATCTGACCGCGCCGCGTTGCCGCCGCCGCCCTGAGCCGTTACCATCCGCCACAGCAGGCGGCGCCCGATCGCCGCTGACATGATGACACCGTAACAGAAAGATCGCCCCCCGATGGTGCCCCGTTACGCACGCCCTGCCATGACCGCCATCTGGGCGCCCGAAAACCGCTACCGCATCTGGTTCGAGATCGAGGCCCTGGCCGCCGAAGCCATGGCCGAGTTCGGCACCATCCCCGCCGAGGCCGCCCGCGCGATCCGCGAACGCGGCGCCCCGCGCATCGCCGATATCACCGAGGCCGATCTGGACAAGATCGACGCGATCGAGCGCGAGACCCGCCACGACGTGATCGCCTTCCTCACCTGGCTCGCCGAGGCGATCGGGCCGGAAAGCCGCTACCTGCATCTGGGGATGACCAGCTCCGACGTGCTCGACACCTGCCTGTCGGTGCAACTGACCCAGGCGGCCGATCTGCTGGCCTCCGATCTGGATGCGGTGATGGACGCGCTGCGTGCCCGTGCGTTCGAGTTCAAGCACACGCCGACCATCGGCCGCAGTCACGGCATCCACGCCGAACCGACCAGCTTCGGCCTGAAACTCGCGGGCCACTATGCCGAGTTCGCCCGCAACAAGCGCCGTCTGACGGCGGCGCGCGAGGAGATCGCGGTCGCCGCGGTGTCCGGCGCGGTGGGGACCTTCGCGCATCTGGATCCGCGCGTGGAAGAATATGTCGCGGCCAAGCTGGGGCTCGCGGTCGAGCCGGTGTCCACCCAGATCATCCCGCGCGACCGTCACGCCGCGTTTTTCTGCACCCTGGCGGTGATCGCGTCCGGCATCGAACGTCTGGCGACGGAAATCCGCCATTTGCAGCGCAGCGAAGTGCGTGAGGCCGAGGAGTTCTTCCATCCCGGCCAGAAGGGTTCCTCGGCGATGCCGCACAAGCGCAATCCGGTGCTGTCGGAGAATCTGTCCGGCCTTGCCCGCGTGGTGCGCGCCGCCGCGGTGCCGGCGCTGGAGAACGTGGTGCTGTGGCACGAACGCGACATCTCCCATTCCTCCGTGGAACGGGTGATCGCGCCGGATGCAACGATCGCGCTGGATTTCGCGCTGGCGCGGCTGGCCGGGCTGATGGCGAAGCTGACCGTGCATCCCGACCGGATGGCCGAGAACCTGGCCGCGCTGGGGGGCGTGGTGCATTCGGGGGAGGTGCTGCTCGCGCTGACCCGGGCCGGCATCCTGCGCGAGGACGCTTACGCCGCCGTCCAGCGCAACGCGATGGCCACCTGGCAGGATCTGGGCAAGCCGGGCGCGCGCGATTTCCGCGCCCATCTGGACGCAGACCCCGAGATCGCCGGGCGCGTGTCGCCCGAGCTTCTGGACCGGGCGATGGACCCGGCGCTGCATCTGCGCGAACTGGATCGCGTGTTTACCCGCGTGTTCGGGGAACCCGGCCCTTCGGCCTGACACCCCCGGGGCCCGATACCGCATGTGCACCGTCGCGATCCTGCTGCGCCCGGGCCATGCTTGGCCGGTGATGCTGGCGGCCAACCGCGACGAGAGGCTGGACCGCGCCTGGGACCCTCCCGGTGCCTGGTGGCCGGAGCGTCCGGGCGTGATCGCCGGGCGGGACCGCAGCGGCGGCGGCACCTGGATGGGGGTGAACCGGCACGGGCTGGTGGCGGCGGTGCTGAACCGGCCGGGCAGCCTGGGGCCGGCGCCGGGGAAACGCTCGCGCGGGGACCTGCCGCTGTTGGCGCTGGAACGGGACGGGCTGGAAGCGGCGGTGGCGGCGATCGCGGCGCTGGATGCCGGGTTGTGGCGCAGTTTCAACCTCGTCCTGGCGGACCGGAGCGGCGCGGTGGTCCTGCGCGGGCTGGGACGCGGCCGGCCCGAGCCGCTTCCGCTGGCCCCCGATGTTCAGATAGCGGGGGTCCATATGATCACCGCGCATGATCCGGATGATCTGGCCAGCCCCCGCGTGGCGCGGCATCTGCCGCGGCTGCGCGCCGCGGTGCCGCCCGATCGGGACGGTTGGGCGGGCTGGGATGCGGTGATGGCAGACCGCGCCGGCTCGGCGGCCGAGCAGATCACGGTCGCGCCGCGCGGCGGGTTCGGAACCGTATGCAGCGCGCGGGTCGCGCTGGACGCGGCCGGCACGGTGCGCTGGTGGTTTGCGCCAGGGCCGGCGGATCAGGCGGCGTTCGCGCCGGTGGCGCTCAGTTTCTGAGTTCCGCCCGCACCAGCGCCGCGCCCGCGGCCAGGGCGCGCAGCTTCCCGGCTGCGACCGCGCGTGGCAGATATTTCATTCCGCAATCCGGTGCCGCCACCAGCAGCTCGGCCGGCACCCAGGGCAGTGCGGCGCGCAGGCGGGCGGCGACGGTTTCGGGCGTTTCCACCACGTCATCCCCCAAATCCAGCACGCCGAGCAGGATCGTCTTCCCGCGTAGCTCGGCCAGCACGCCCAGATCCAGCCGCGGCTGCGCCGCCTCGATCGAGATCTGCGTCGCGGCGCAGGCCGCCAACTGCGACAGGAAGCTGTAGCCGGTCGGCTTGTCCTTCACCACCGCGGCGTAGCCGAAACACAGATGCACCACGGTCGGCCCGGCGATCCCCTCCAACGCGCGGTCGATCGCGGCCAGGCCGTAGCGGGCGGCGTCCTCCGGCGCGGTGCGGACCCAGGGTTCGTCGAGCTGGACCACATCGACGCCGGTCGCCTTCAGCGCCCGCAATTCCTGGTTGACCGCCACCGCATAGTCCATCGCCAGGTCGGCGGGGTCCTTGTAGTAGTCGTTGCGGACCTGGCGCGACAGGGTGAACGGACCCGGCAAGGTGATCTTGGTCGCGCGGGTGGTGTGGGCGCGCAGGAACGCGGCGTCCTCGGTCTCCACCGCGCGAACCCGACGGATCGGGCCAACCACGCGCGGCACTTGTGTCGCGCGCCCGCCGCTGGAGCGAAGCTCGGCCGGATGCGCCGCGTCGATCCCGTCCAGCGCGAGGGCAAACCGGTTCGAGTAGCTCTCGCGCCGGATTTCCCCATCGGTGACGATGTCGATGCCGGCCGTTTCCTGTTCGCGGATGGCCAGGATCGTGGCGTCGTCCTGGGCCTGGGCCAGGTGCTCGGCCGGGATGCGCCAGATATCGGCGGCGTGAACGCGGGGCACGCCGTGCTGGTGCAGGGTGGCGCGGTCCACCAGCCAGTCGGGCTGGGGGAGGGAGCCGACGATGGTGCTGGGAATCAGATGGGTGGGATAAGACATGGCACGAGCGTGCCATGCCGGCGGCGCGGGTTCAAACCCCGCGCGTGGCCCGTGATCAGCGCCCGGTGTAAAGATGCGGCCAGCGCTCACGCACGATCGCGCCGTCGCTGGCATAGGCGAGGCAGGTATCGACGATCTTGGGCGCCCCGCCGAAATGGCGTGAGATGCGGGCGTCCAGCGCCTCCCCATTCGGCTGCGCCTGTTCGCGGTCCACTTCCTGCTTGGCGCGGGCGGGCTTGATGGTCTGGTAGGCGGTGGTGGCCATTTGTTGCAGCAGCTCGCGCAGATGGGTGCAGCCGAGCGTGCCGCCGACCGCCTGGTTGGCCGCTTTGATGAACCCGGCGCCGATGGTCAGGCCCTCCAGCCGGGCGAAATTGGGCGCGGCGCCGGGGCAGACGGCGTACGGCGCGTAATCGGTCGCGGCCTCGGCGGCGAGGACGCGCATCGCCGCGTCCACCGTCAGCCGCAGGAACATGCCGTGCAGCGGTTCCCCGGCCTCGATCGTGCCGCGGTTGTCGTTGGGGAAGCTGTAGGTCTTGGTGTCGGTCAGCGCGGCCTCGATATCGAAGTTTCCGTCGGTGCGCTGATAGCCGGTGATCGTGATGGCGCGCGTATGAAGCGGCTCGCGGGGGGCGGGCGGGCTGAGCGGCATGGCGGAGGGTCCGTATTGCGGTGCAGCATAAACTATGGGGTTTGTCCGGGCGGCCGCAAGCGCGTTGCGGTCATGGCAGGGGCGCCGCAACGGGCGCCGCGACGGGCGCCGCACTTGAACCGGCGCCGGGGGCGGCACAGACTGCGCGCGTCCCGGGGAGGGAAGACCCATGTCCATCGACAGCATGATCGATCTCGACGCCGGCCGGATCAGCCGGGAGATTTTCGTCTCCCGCGATATTTTCGACCGTGAGCTGGAACAGGTGTTCACCCGCGCCTGGCTGTTCGTGGGCCACGAGAGCCAGATTCCCAACCCCGGCGATTTCTTCGTCTCGCGCATGGGCAGCGAGTCGGTGATCCTGTGCCGCGACCAGGCCGGTCAGGTGCATGTGTTCCTGAACTCATGCCGACATCGCGGCATGAAGATCTGTCGCTACGAGCAGGGGAATACGTCGCTGTTCGTGTGCCCGTATCATTCCTGGTCGTACACCACGGATGGGAAGCTGCAGGGCGTGCCGCTGTATCGGATGCTGTATGACGGCACGCTGAACCGCGATGACTGGTCGCTGGTCGAAGTGGCCAAGCTGGTGCGCTACAAGGGCACGGTCTGGGCGACCTGGGATCCGCAGGCGCCCGAGTTCCTGACCTATCTGGGCGACGCGGTCGATCATCTGGACCAGGTGCTGGATTGCCGTGACGGCCGGCCCGGCGGGTCGGAGGTGATCGGCGTCCATAAATGGATTCTGCCCGCCAACTGGAAATTCGCCGCCGAGAATTTCCTGGGCGATACCTACCATAATCCCTCGCATCGGTCGGTGGACATGATCGGGATCGGGCCGTCCGCGCAGCGCGGCGCCAAGGGGCGGCGCGACAATGAATATGACGGCGGGCAGCATGTGTGGGTCAGCTTCCCCGCCGGGCACGGCGTGCACAGCGTGCTGAGCCGGCCCGATCCGGAATATGGCGGCAGCTATCAGCAATATCCGGAAGTGGACGCGTATTTCCGGCATTGTTTCGAGGAACGCAAACGCCGCCTGGGCACCGAGCGGGCGCGGCTGCTGCCGTTCACCGGCAATCTGTTTCCCAATGCGTCCTATCACGGCCGCCAGCCGCGTGGGATCTGCGTCTGGCACCCGCACGGCGCGACCGAGACGGAAGCCTGGCGCTTCTTCCTGGTGGACGCCGACGCGCCCGCCGCGGTGAAGGATGTGCTGCGGCGGTTCTACATGCGCTATTCCGGGCCGGCCGGGATGACCGAGCAGGACGATATGGAGAACTGGCTGTACGCCACCGCCGCCAGCCAGGGTCCGATCGCGCGGCGCCATCCGTTCAACTACCAGCAATCGCTGGGCGCATATCGCACCGGCGATCCGCTGCCGGGCGATGTCTCCTTGCAGATGACGGAACAGAATGCGCGCAACTACTACCGTGTGTGGCGTGGTTACATGAACGGCGATCCGTGGGCGGCGCTGCTCGGCGCACCCGGTCTCGCCGCGGCCGCGGAATGAACGCCGAGGACGCGGCGCGGCGCGCGCTGGCCGCGGAACTGGCCGAGTTCCTGTATCTGGAAGCCGATCTTCTGGACGAACGCCGTTTCCCCGAATGGCTCGATCTGCTGACCGACGATCTGATCTATTTCATGCCGATCCGCCACAACGTGAAATTCGGCCAGCACGCGGCGCGCGAGAACACCCGCCAGGGTGAGGGTATCTCGTGGTTCGACGAGGACAAATGGACGCTGGGCAAGCGTGTCGAGCAGATCCTGACCGGCGTTCACTATGCGGAAGAACCGCTGTCGCGCACCGCGCATCTGGTGACCAATATCCGGGTCGTGACCGCCGCCCCGTCCTTTGCCGCGGCCGAGACCGTCGAGGTGAGCTGCCGCTTCCTGGTGCAGCAGAACCGGGTGGAATACGAAACCACCCAGTTCGTCGGCCGCCGGCGCGACATCCTGCGCCGGGGCGGGACCGGCTGGCGGATCGCGCGGCGGGAAATCCTGCTGGAACAGAACGTGCTGCTGGCGAAGAATCTGAGCATCTTCTTCTGACCGCTCCGGGCTTGAACCGCGCCCGCTCCGGCGCCACTTTCGCGCCATGAGCACCCGTCGCACGCCGCCCCTGATCGAAATGCGCCTGGACGGACAGGTCGTGCCGCCCGCGTCCAACTGGCCCGTGCGCCTGGCCGGCTGGGCCATCGTGATCGCCGTGCTGGCGGGTGTTGCCGCCGTCGCGGCGCTGGCGTTCTGGCTGGCGATCGCGCTGGTGCCGGTGGCGCTGGTGGCCGGGCTGGTGGCCTGGGCGGCGATCCGCTTCCAGCTCTGGCGGTCAGGCCGCCGCGGCGGGGACCTGGTCCGCTAGCGCGAACTCGGCTGCCAGCAACGTGTAGGAATGCTGCCGCGCGGCGGCATCGTGCACCGTGGTCAGGACCGCGATTTCGCTCACGTCGTGCATGGCCGCCAGGGCGCGCAGCTGCGCGGCGACCTCGGGCGCGGTGCCGGCCAATGCGCGCGCGCGCAGCCGGGCGATGCGGGTGCGTTCGCCCTCGGTGTAGTCATGCGCCAGGGCTTCCTCGGGCGAGGGCAGCGCGGCGTAGATGCCGCGGTCGCGGCCGAGCCGCCACAGGGCGCGCGAGGCGAACAGATATTCGGCGTCCGCCGCGGTCGCGGCGGCCAGCGCCCAGACACACAACGCGGCATGGGGCGCGGGATGGCGTGCGCTGGGGCGGAACTGGTCGCGATAGGCGGCCAACGCTTCCTCGGTGCCGTGCCCGTCGGTGATGAAATGGGCGAAACAGAATGGCAGGCCGAAATAGGCCGCGACCTGGGCGCCATAGGTGGAACTGCCGAGCAGCCAGATCTCGGGCGACGTGGCGCCCTGCGGCTGGGCGACGATGTCGTGGAACGGATGCCCGGCGACCAGGCTTTCGCCGCGGACCCAGGCCGTCAGGTCGCGGATCTGGGCGGGGAACTCGGCCGCCGCGGTCTCGGATAACGGGTTCAGCGCGAACGCGGTGCGACCGTCGGAACCCGGCGCGCGGCCCAGGCCGAGATCGATCCGTCCCGGTGCCAGCGCGTCCAGAACGCGGAACTGCTCGGCCACTTTCAGCGCCGAATAATGCGGCAGCATCACGCCGGCGCTGCCGAGGCGGATGCGCTGCGTGGTCACCGCCAGCGCGGCCAGCAACACTTCGGGCGCGGTGCCGGCGATGGAGGCGGAGTTGTGGTGTTCGGCCACCCAATACCGGGCGTAGCCGAGCGCTTCGGCGTGGCGGGCGAGGGCCAGGGACTCACGGATCGACTCCGCGGGCGCGCGGCCGGTGACGATGGTCGATTGGTCGAGCACCGAGAGGCGGAGCATGGGGCGGGTCCTTCGGGGGGGCGTGTGCGGGAACATGAGGGACCGGCATGGCGCGGCGCAAGGGGCGGGCGGGAAGGCGCCGATTTGCGTTTCAAACCGGGACACGATCTGCGGGCGCAAGAGCGATATTTTCTGCCGATTGCGCGTATCATAGCGGATTCTGTCTTTCTCTCGGCGGTCTGATGCAACGAACGTCGCTTCTGCAACCGCACTCTTGCGCCGCGCCCGAGCTTGCCCGTAATGGCGCCCGCCTCGCTAGAAAGTTCCCGCCCATGACCGCCCTGACCGCCTCCCGCCGCGCCGTCCTGGCGGGTCTCGCCGCCGCCGCGTTGGCCCGCCGCGCCGCCGCCGCCACGACCCTGCGCGTGGCCTATATCCCGATCCTGCCGATGGCCCAGCTGTTCGTGATCGAAGCGGAAGGTTGGGCGAAAGCCGCCGGGCTGACCTTGGCGGCCACAAGCTTCTCCTCGGGTCCGGCGATGGTGCAGGCGCTGGCGTCCGGCCGGTTCGACGTCGCTTATATCGGCATCGGTCCGGCGCTGGTCGCGCGCGCCCATGGCGTGGATTTGCGGGTGGTGGCGGCGAACGGGATCGACCAGACCGCGCTGCTCGGCCGTGGCGCCTTCGCCGCCGCCTGGGCCAAGGCCGCCAGCCCGGCCGCCGCCTTTGCCGCGTTCCGCAAATCCGCGGGGCGGCCGGTGAAGATTGCCACCCTGCCCAAGGGGGCGGTGCCGGATACCGTCCTGCATTACTGGCTGGATAACGTCGCCCATATCCCCGCGGCGGACGTGCAGATTCTGGGCTTCGGCGAGAACCGGCTGCAGGGCGCGCTGCTGACCGGGGCGGTGGATGCCGCCTCGACCCTGGAGCCGGCTCTGACCTTGGTGCAGGAGCGCGATCCGACCGCCCGTGTTCTGGTCCTGGGCGGCGCGATGTTCCCGGGGCAGCCGGGCGCCGTCCTGGCCGTCACCGGGGCGTTGATCGCACAGCAGCGCGCCGCCGTGCAGACGCTGGTGGATTTGCATGTGCGCGCCACCGCGCTGATCCGCCAGCATCCGCATCGCGCGGCGGCAGACCTGGCGAAGACCATGGGCAAGGGGCTGTTGACCGAGGCCACGTTGTTCAAAGCCGTCACCTCGCCGTCGATGGACCCGATCGCCGATCCGCGCGCGATCCTGCCGGCCACCGTCAAGCTGGCGGCGTATCAGAGCGCGCTCGATCACATGGCGCCGGTGAAGGACGTGACAGCGATGTTCGATCCGTCGTTCTTCCTGGCGGCAAAATGATCCGCCGTCCGGCACTGCTTTCGGCGGCCGGTCTCGCGCTGTTTCTGGGTTTGTGGGAGGCGTGTGTCCGCTCCGGTCTGCTGCCCGCGACCTGGGTGCCGGCGCCGAGCCAGGTGCCGGCGGCGTTCGTCTCCGAACTTGGTAACGGGGAGTGGCTGACGGCCGTGGCCGACAGCCTGACGCATTACGCGGCGGGGGTGATCGTGGGCAGCCTGCTTGGGATCGCGACCGGCGCGGCGGTGGCGCTGCTGCCGCGCTTCGCCGCCGCGCAGGCCTGGGTGGCGCGGCTGCTGCGTCCGATCCCGCCGCTGGCCTGGATCCCGTTCGCGCTGATCTGGTTCGGACCCTCGCAGACCGCGGCCGCGTTCATCATCGGCATCGGCGTGTTCTGGCTGAATTATTTCGCCGCCGAGGCGGCGGTGCGCGCGGTGGACCCGGGTCTGATGGAGCTTGCCGCTGCGTTCGGGCAGGGCGGGTTTTTCCGCCGGTTATACGCGGTGGTACTGCCGGCGGCCTCGCCGGGGATTCTGGCCGGGGTGCGCTCGGGGCTGGGGCAAGGGTGGATGGCGGTGGTGGCGGCGGAATTGTTCGGAATCCCGGGGATCGGGCAGCGGATGAACGAGGCGGCGGGGCTACTGGCGACCGATATCCTGGTGCTCTACATGCTGACCATTGCATTGTTGTACGGCTTGACGGATTTGGTGTTCCAGATGGTCGCGACGCGGGTGCTGGTGTGGACGCGACCGTGACCGACGCGCCGATCGTTCCGCTGCGCGACCAGATCGTTTCGCTGCGCGGCCTGGGATTCGCCCATCCCGGTGACGCCACGGCGCGGCCGGTGCTGGCGGGATTGGACCTCGATCTGCCGCGCGGCGGGTTTACCGCGGTGGTGGGGCCGTCGGGGGTGGGGAAATCCACGCTGTTGCGGGTGATCGCGGGGCTGGTACCCCCGGGGGCCGGATCGGTCGTGCTGCACGCGCGCCCGGCGCCGGATCGGCGCCCGGTCGCCCTGGTGTTCCAGGACGCGCGGCTGATGCCCTGGCGGCGCGTCGCGGCCAATGTGGCGTTCGGGCTGGAAGGTCTGCGACTGGATGCGGCGCAGCGCCGTGCCCGGGCGGCGGCGGCGCTGGCGTTGGTGGGGCTTGCCGACCAGGCGGGGCGGTTTCCGTCCCAGCTTTCCGGCGGGCAGCGCCAGCGGGTCGGGCTGGCGCGCGCGCTGGCCGTATCCCCGGACCTGCTGCTGATGGACGAGCCGTTCAGCGCGCTGGACGCGATCACCCGGCACGGGTTGCAAGATGAATTGCTGCGGGTCTGGCGCGAAAGCGGGGCGTCGGTGCTGTTCGTCACCCACGACCTGGACGAGGCGGCCTATCTGGCCGATCGCGTGGTGCTGCTGGCGGGCAGCCCGGCGCGGGTGGTGCGGGATGTGGCGATCGACGTGAAGCGGCCGCGTCCGCGCGCCGGGCTGGCGCTGCAGGTGGCAGATCTGCGGCGTGCGCTGGCGGAAACGTTCACCGAGGGCGCGGGGATCTGAGCCGCGCCTCCGAAGCTCATTGACGGATCAATCCACCGAGAAGCTGGTGCCGCAGCCGCAGGACGATGTGGCGTTCGGGTTCCGCACCGCGAAATGGCTGCCCATCAGCGCGTCCGTGTAATCGAGCTCGGAGCCGGCGAGCAGGTCCAGGCTGACCGGGTCGACCAGAACCCGCGCGGCGCCGCGTGCGATCACCAGGTCGTCGGGTTGCGGGATGGACTCCAGATCGAAGCGATACTGCATCCCGCTGCACCCGCCTGCCAGAACCGCGACGCGCAGCGCGGGCGCCTCGGCCCCGGGCGCAGCCTGGCTGGCGGCGATCTCGGCGATGCGGGCGGCGGCACGGTCGGTCAGGGCGAAATGCGCTTCCATCAGGGAAGCATATGGGATGTCGCCACCGATGGGGAAGGGGGGGTCAGGCGGCGCGCACTTCGGCCAGGAACCGGTCCACCTCGCCCCGGAGTCCATCGGCTTCCCCCGACAGGGTCGTGGCCGCGGTCAGCACATGCCCCGAGGCCTCCCCGGCCTGGCCCGCGGCCTCGGTGACGCCGGCGATGGTCGCCGAGACCTGTTCGGTCCCCGCCGCCGCTTCCTGCACGTTGCGGGCGATCTCGCGCGTCGCCGCGCCCTGTTCCTCGGTCGCCGTTGCGATCGCGGTGGCGGTGCGGCTGATCTCGGCGATGGTGCCGCGGATCGATTCGATCGCGGTCACGGTGGCGCGGGTGGCGCCCTGCATCGCGCCGATCTGGGCGCCGATTTCCTCGGTCGCGCGGGCGGTCTGCCCGGCCAGCGCCTTCACCTCCGAGGCGACCACGGCGAAGCCCTTCCCCGCTTCTCCGGCCCGCGCCGCCTCGATCGTGGCGTTCAGCGCCAGCAGGTTGGTCTGCGCCGCGATGTTGTTGATCAGATCGACCACTTGGCCAATCTTCTGCGCCGCCTCGGCCAGCGCGCGCACCTGATCGGTCACGGCACCGGCCTCGGTCACGGCCTTCCCGGTGATCTCGGTCGCCTGGCCGACCTGGCGGCTGATTTCGGCGATGGACGCCGACAATTCCTCGGTCGCCGCGGCCACGGTCTGGACATTGCCGGAGGTTTGCCCGGCGGCGGCGGCGACGCCACCGGCACGGCGCGCGGCTTCTTCGGCGGTCGCGGCCATCGCGCGGGCGGTGGCCTGCATGTCCACCGCCGCATGGGCGACGGTGCCAAGCCGCGCCGCGGCGGCGGCGTCGAACATGCGCGCCAGCGCGGTCAGGCGCTCCGCGCGCGCGCGCTCGGTCTCACCGCGCGTCGCGGCCTCGGCGCGGAGGCGTTCGGCGGCGATGGCGGCGTCCTTGAACACCGCGACCGAGGCCGCCATCGTCCCGATCTCATCGCTGCGAGCGAGGCCCGGTATCGGCGTGTCATGCTCGCCGCGAGCCAGGCGCTCCATCGCCGCACGCAGGGCCGCGAGCGGGCGGGTGATGCTGATCGTGGTCAGGAACGCAACCGCGGCGCAGCCCAGCAGCGTCGCCGCCACGATCAGCCAGCTGACCAGGATGGTGCGGGACCGCGCCACCTGGCTGGCCGCGGCCAGGGAATCGGCGTCGGCGGCGGCTGCATCGATCATCGTGGTGGTCGTGCGCAGCGCGGCCGGAAATGCGGTGGGGTTCTTCTGGTGGAACAGCGTCGCGGCCCGCCCGAGATGGTCGGCGCCGGCCAGGCCGATCACCCGGCTGGTCATGGCAACATAGGCGCCCACTTGCGCGCGCAAGTCGCGCACATCGCGGCGTGGCCCCGGATAGGCCGCCGCGGCATTCGTCAGCGCGAGCGCGACCGACTTGCGGCGCGCCACCAAAATATTCGCCCCCGCCGCGCCGCCCATCGCCGCGGTGCGGGCTTGCTGATTGAGCTGCATCAGCCGGTAACGGATCTCGGCCAGATTATGGGAGGCGACGTAAGGATGGTGGTACAGTGAATCAGTCGCCGCCGCGGTGCGTCCGACGTCACGATTGGCGAGGATACCCAGTCCGGCCAGAGCCACCAGCGCCAGCGCGAAGCCACCGGCGATGCGCGCCCCGACCGGCAGACGGGCGAACCAGCCGAAGCCGGTCGAGGCAGGTGCGGGCATGGGCGAGGACCTCCGGAGCGCGCGCCCGGGGCGATGCGGGCGCGACGGGACCCTGCGCGGGATCGGTGAAAGCCCGGTTAACGCTGGCGCGATCGGTCCGGCTTCGCGCGCCGCCGCCGGCCAACCGGGCGCGCATACCGTGATTCAGACGCCGGCCCGCGCTTCGAACAGGGGGAACAGGATGTTGTTTTCGATGTGGATATGCTCGGTCAGTTCGTCGCGGAACCGCTCCAGCCCGGCATACAGCGCGCGGAAGGTGGTGCAGGCATGGGCCGGCAGCGTCAGATCGTCGGTCAGGCGCGCGGCCTCGGCCAGGCTTGCGCCGCACGCGTCGTGCTCGGCGCGCATCCGCGCGATCGGACCGGCGGCCAGCGCCGCGCGCGGGTCCGCGGGGCCGGCGGCGAGCAGGGGGAACAGCACCAGCTCCTCCTTCGCCATATGCGGAACCAGCTCGGCCTGGATCGTGGTCACGATATCGGCCAGGCCCGCCGGCGTGCCGGGGAGGCCGCGATGCACCGCTTCCACGCGACGGGCGAGGCGGATCAGTTCCGGCAGGTCACGCCGATGCGCGGCGTGGTAGCGGGTGACGATCCGCTCGATCAGGCCGGCGGGGTCGGCGGGCAGGGCTGGGGCATCGGCCGGCGTCAAAGCGGCAAGCTCGGCGGCGATCGCGCCGGCGTCCAGGGCGCGGCCCGACGCGGCCTCGGCCAGGGAGACGGCCCCGCCACAGCAGAAATCCAGCTTGTGGCGGCGGAAGACGGCGGTGGCGCCGGGCAGGGAAACGGCCAGTGCGCGCAGGGTTTGCGAGGGCAGCGCGGCGGGGTCCAGGGAGAGCGTGGTCATGGCGTGTGGCCTTCAAGGGGGGACTCGGCTAAGTGGCATCCGAGACACCACTACGTAATCCGGATAATAGGCATATGCAATACCTGTTCAACCTAACCCCCATGCGCGGGACCATGCCATGCGCCTGACCAGCTTCACCGATTTCGGGCTGCGGGTTCTGGTGCGGCTGGCCGGACAGCCGGAGCGGCGGATGAATACCGAGGAGCTGGCGCGCGAGTTCGCGATCTCGCGCCATCATCTGCACAAAGTGGTGCAGGATCTGGCCGCGGCCGGGTTCGTGACCACGCGGCGCGGTGCCGGCGGCGGGCTGGTGCTGGCGCGTCCGGCTGCGGAGATCCGCCTCGGCGCCGTGGTGCGCGCGCTGGAACGCGATCAGGCGTTGGTGGAGTGTTTCCGCGCCGCGGGGAATGAATGTCGCCTGACGCCGATCTGCGGGCTGCGCGGCAAGCTGGCGGCGGCGAACGAGGCGTTCCTGGCGAGCCTGGACCGCACCACCCTGGCCGAGTGCGCCTATGGCGGGCCGTTGCCGGTGGTCTGAAGCGTGGGTTTGCGCAGCAGCAGCGTGACCCAGGGGCCTTCGGCCAGCCGTGCCTGTAGCACCAGGCCGGCGCGGCGATGGGCGGCGAGAACCGCGCGGGCCTGGGTGGCGAGCAGCCCGGCCAGGATCGCCTGTCCCCCCGGCGCCAGCCCGGCGCCCAGTCCCCGCGCCATGGCGCAGAGCGGGCGGGCGAGGATATTCGCCAGCACCAGATCATAGGGCACGCCCTGGCGCACGGCCGGCGTGCGCCAGCCATCGGCGCGGCTGGTGCGGAGCCGCGGACCGAGATGGTTCCGCTTGGCGTTCTCGGTGGCGATGCGAACCGACCAGGGGTCGATATCCACCGCGCGCACGGGCCGGCCGGTCAGGCGGGCGGCGGCCATCGCCAGGATGCCGGAGCCGGTGCCGAGGTCCAGGATGCGGGCGGGACGGCGCGGCGCGACCCGCTCCAGCGCGCGCAGGCAGCCGCGGGTGGAGCCGTGCTCACCGGAGCCGAACGCGGCGCCGGCGTCGAGCGTGAGCGTGATCCGGCCGGGCGCGCGCGGGCCGGTCAGATGGGTGCCGCGCAGTGTCAGGCGGCGGCCGATGCGCTGTTCGGGGAAGGCGGCGGCGGTGCGCGCGGCCCAGCCATCCGCTGCCACCTTGGCGCGGGACAGCGGAGATTGGTGGCCGGTCAGGGCGGCGGCGAGCGCGAGGCCGGCGGCCAG
>DAHWDR010000382.1:0-2740 GCA_027330745.1 Acetobacteraceae bacterium
GCAACGGGCGGATGCCGCCCACCGCGGCCAGCAGGTCGCGATGGATCAGCAGCCCCTGGTCCCCGTAAGGCAGCGCCAGCACCCGGCACCGCCAGGCGACGGCGCGTTCCAGCCGGCGGGCGCGGGGATCGGCACTGTCCAACACCAGACGAAAATACCCCGCCCTCGTCGGCCCCGCCGCCATTAACCGCGCCGCCATCGCCGGCCAGTCCGGCGCCAACACCGTATCGGCGTGCAGCAACAGCAGCCACGGATACCGCGCAGCAGCGGCGCCGGCGGCGAGTTGCCCGCCCCGCCCGCGTGGCGCGTCCAGCACAAGCGCACCAGCGGCATGGGTCAGGGCAGCGGTGGCGTCGGCGCTGCCGCCATCGACCACCACCACCTCCCCGGCACCGGCCACCGCGGCCAGGGTGGCGCCGATCCGCCTTGCGGCGTTCAGCGCCGGGATAATGACTGAGATCGATGAGACCCCCGCCCCGACGCCGGTGCGGATCAACGACCGACGTTCCGGGGAAGCGGAACCGACAGGCAGGCAATCGCGGCGCCGAGTTGTTCGCACCCGCCACCTCGCCGGTCGGGCGCCAGGTCCGGACGGTCGAGGTAGAAATACGCCACCCCGCTTCGGCGCTTGCGCCGCCGTTGCGACAATTGTTTTCCGCAATCCACCAGCACACGCGAATTGGTCGCGGCGTTGATCGGGAGTCCCCGCCAGGCGGCGGCAATCTCGATCTCCAGAACCGCGCGCGCCATGATTGCGTATCCGGCGGAACCGGGGAGGTCGCCCGCCTGATCGGTGCCGATGCAATTTGTGGTGGGATAGACCTCCACCGCATGCGCCATGGCGACGAGTTGTGCGACCGCCGGTCGGTTCAGTACCGCCTCCACCGGAGCCTGAGCGCTGCGCGCGACGAGATGCCGGAGCGGCGCCGCATCGACGAACTGAAGCAGTCCCGCCGCCAGCATGAGCGTCACCATGGCATGCGGCCGATAAGTGCGCTGAACCAGGAGCATGGCCAGCGCGATCGCCGCATCGTCCACTGGCCAGATGAACCGCCCGCTGGCCCGGAACGCCCCGATCACGAATCCCAGCGCCGGCGAAAGCGGTATCCGCATCAGCACGTGCGACCCAAGTGTAATCACGTCCGAAAGCGCAAACAGAAAGAACCCGATCATCACCAGGGCAAGCGCGCCATGGCGGCGCAGCAGTTCCCTACCCTCCCTGGCCGCGGCCGGCGCCGCCGCTGCCAGCAAGACCAGTCCGCCGGCACCCACGTAGCCGAGGACCTGGGAGTGCATCCCGATCCAGTAATGGCGCAACGGCGGGAAAACCCCGCTCAATTGCGGAATCACCGGCGACCCGAGATTGAGCGAGAAAACCCCGAACCCTCCCGCCCCGCCGAACCGGTCCTGCAGCGACAGGATGCCAGTGACGAGGCCCAGTAGCAGGATCATCGCCATTGCCGCCATAGCTTCCCGCATCACCACCGCCCGGGAAGTGGGTCGGTCGATCAACCGCTGGACGACACCGGCAGTCCAGATGCCGCCCACCATGACGAACAAATAGAGGTGGGTGAGAAACGTGAGCGCCAGTAGGCCATCCCACCACAACGCGATGCCCAATCGCCCCGGATAACGCAGCGAAAGTCGGTAGAGGCCGATCCCGGCGATACAGACCGCTTGCCCGCACAAGGCGATATGGCCCCATTCGTTCAGCAGGAACGGTGCCGAATCGGCAACCAGGGCCGCGCTCGCCGCGACCGCCAGCCCGCGACGACCGGAAGTGGCAAGCAACCAAGTCAGCGCCACGCCGGGCAGCGCAAAGGCGAGGCCGCAATAGAGCCCCAGCAAATTGACGACGGAGCCGGTCAGATCATAGCCAACCCGGCCGACCAAGCCCAACCAGGGAACCGGATCAAGCCAGAATGCATTGATCCCCTCCGCAGTCCGCAGACCCGGGACCCGCAACAGCGGGAATACCCAGGGACCTCGCACGAGCCGGAGATATCCCACCAGCTCCTGTGCCATGTCGTTCTGCGACCCAGCGACGATGCCGGCCGGGTAGTGCCAGAATCTGGACGTGCCGAGCAGAAGCCGCACTGGAAGCATCGTCAGCACCTGCGCGGCGCCGATCGCAAACGCCACCAGCAGCAGAAGCGGGATCGGCCGCGGCGCCGTCAACCAACCCAGGAAGTCCGTACTGCCCGGTTGCGCGCTTCTGGACATCAGCCGCCGACTACCCCTGAATATATGGCTCCAACGATCCCCTGCCTGGCGCTTGCCAACAAATCCGACGCCCTCGGCAAACGGAGCACTCATATAGAGGCCGTCACTCGGCCAGATCAATCTCGACCCCGGCCACCTGAAAAATACGCGGTATCCTCCGCCCGCGCCCGCCACTGCGGATTTCCGGCCCACGACCGCACCAGCGCGCGCATATCGGTCCCGTAGCGTACCCGGAACAACAGGGTCCGCTCCGGCCCGTTCACGTATTCATGCAGCTCGCCCGGCGGATGCACCACACAGCCGCCCGGCCGCACCGGCACCACCCGTTCGGGCGTGCGCATCTCGCCCCCGCCCTGGAAGCAGAAATAGATCTCGGTCGCGTCCGGGTGGCAGTGATACGGGCTGGTCTGCCGCGGCTCCCAGCACGCCACCGTCACGTCGCCCTCGGCGATCCGGCCGAGGATCTTCTCCACATGCCGGACCGGGTCGAACACCGCCTCGGCGCCCAGGTCGAAGA
>DAHWDR010000396.1:0-3320 GCA_027330745.1 Acetobacteraceae bacterium
CGCGCGGCGTTTGCGATCGCGCGGTACACGTTGCTTCCGTTCGGGTTCCGCGCGGTGCGGCGGGACCGGATCAGTTTGCGCCGCGATCTGGGCACCGGGGTGCTTGGGGTGCTGGGGAATGTGATCTGGCTGGTGCTGGCCGGGTGGTGGCTGGCGCTGGGGCACCTGGCCGCGGCGGTGCTGTTGGGCGTGACGGTGATCGGCATCCCGTTCGCCTGGGCGCATCTGAAGCTGGCCGGGTTGGCGCTGTGGCCGATCGGGCGGGAAGTGGTCGCGGTGGACGATCCGCGCCTGGGCCGGGTGCGGTAGGGGCCGCTTGACACCCAGCAGGACGCGGCGTTATAAACCGATCAGTTATATATCCGATTGGTTTATGACATCATGCCGCCCGACCCGCTCAGTGCCGTCTTCGCCGCCCTCGCCGACCCGACCCGTCGGGCCATTCTCGTCCGCCTGACGCAAGGCGCTGCAAACGTCGGCGAACTGGCCGCGCCGTTTGCCATCAGCCCGCCTGCCGTCTCCAAGCATCTCAAGGTGTTGGCCCGCGCCGGGCTGATCACGCGGGGCCGTGCCGCGCAGTCGCGACCGTGCCGGCTGGAGGCGGCGGCGTTACGCCCGGCCGCCGACTGGATCGCCACTTATCGCCGCCACTGGGACGAAAGCCTGGACCGGCTGGACGCGCATCTGCAGGACCTGCAATCGGGCATGGTATCCGATGAACCCGCGTCCTGACCCCGCGCTTGCGCTCAGCCGCTGGTTCCTCGCCCCGCGCGCGCTGATGTTCGGCGCCTGGATCGATCCGGCACGGGCCGCGCTGTGGTGGGGCCCGCGCGGGTTCGTGACCTTGTTTTGCACCATGGACCCGCGTCCCGGCGGAGCCTGGCGACAGGGAATGCGCGCACCCGACGGCACCGAGCGCGTCAAACGCGGCGTCTATCGCGAAGTCCACCCTCCCGAGCGCCTGGCCTTCACGTATGGTTGGGAGCAACCGGACGGCTCGGTTCTGTTCGATACTCTGGTCGATCTTCGCTTCACCGAGGAAGCCGGCGGCACCAGGCTGCTGCTGCGCCAGGCGCCGTTCCCGAGCGAGGACACCCGCGACAGCCACGTGGCGGGATGGTCGAGCTGCCTCGACCGTTTCGCCGACTACCTTGCCGATGTAACAAGGAACAGGGGAGACCGGCCATGACCGAACCGCGCATCGCGCCCCGCCAGGAATGGCTGGAAGCCCGCCGCGCATTGCTGGAACGCGAGAAGGCGCATACCCGCGAACGCGACGCGCTGGCCGCCGTCCGGCGCGCCCTGCCCTGGGTGCGTGTGGACAAGCGCTATTCGTTCGACACCCCGGACGGGACCCGCGACCTGGCTGGGCTGTTCGGGGATAAGTCCCAGCTCATCGTCAAGCATTTCATGTTCGGGCCCGACTGGACCGATGGCTGCGTCGGCTGCTCGTTCTTATCCGACCACCTGGACGGGCAGCCGCTGCGGCATCTGGCGCAGCGGGACGTGGCCTATGTCGCGGTCTCGCGTGCGTCGTTGCCGATGATCACGGCGTTCCGTGACCGCATGGGCTGGTCGTTCCCATGGGTGTCCTCGTTCGGCAGCGATTTCAACCATGATTTCGGGGTCTCGTTCACGCCGCAACAGCAACGGGACGGGGCGGAATACAACTACCGTGCCGGGCTCCCCGGCAGCGACGAAATGACCGGCATGAGCGTGTTCGCGCGCGACGGCGCGGGCGCGGTGTTCCACACCTATTCCTGCTATGCGCGCGCCGGGGAAGCGGTTCTGAGCGTGTACGCCTTGCTCGACCTGACGCCGCGCGGGCGGGAGGAGACCCTCCGCGGCAACCTGTCCGAATGGGTGCGCCACCACGACCGCTACGCGGATGCGGCTGCGGATTGCTGCCACTGATCCGGGGTTGCGCCCCGGCCGGTTCGGGGCAATGACGCAGCCATGTCGGAACCCGATCACGCCTTGGTCCTGTTCTCCGGTGGGCAGGATTCCGCCACCTGCCTGGCCTGGGCGCTGGCGCGCTACCCGCATGTGGAAACGGTGGGGTTCGATTACGGCCAGCGTCACGCGGTGGAACTTACCTGCCGCGCCCCGCTGCGCGCCGCGCTGGCGGCCCATGCGGATTGGGGCGCGCGGCTCGGCCCCGATCATGTCGTCGCGCTCGGCGCGTCCATGGCGGCGATCGGCGCCACCGCGCTGACCTCGGACGCGGCGATCGCGCTGGGCGCCGAGGGCCTGCCCACCACCTTCGTGCCCGGCCGCAATCTGTTGTTCCTGACCTACGCCGCCGCGATCGCTTATCGCCGCGGCTTGCGCCGGATCGTGGCGGGTGTTTGCGAGACCGACTACTCGGGCTACCCCGATTGCCGCGACGACACGATCAAGGCGATGCAGCTGGCGCTGAATCTGGGGCTGCAACGAAGATTCGTGCTGGAGACGCCGCTGATGTGGCGCGACAAGGCCGCCACCTGGGCGTTGGCGGAAACGCTGGGCGGCGCCGCCCTGGTCGCGCTGATCGAGGAGCAGTCCCATAGTTGCTACCGCGGCGAGCGCACCGCGCGCCATCCCTGGGGCTATGGGTGCGGCGCCTGCCCGGCCTGCGAGCTGCGCCGCGCCGGGTGGGAACGCTGGCGTGGCCTCGGTGCCGCCGCCGTGCCATGATCGCGCGCGGGACACGGAGGGCGCCATGACCGATCCGATCGACATCGCCGATTTCGAGCGCGTGGAGATTCGCGTGGGCACCGTGGTCGATGCCGCGCCATTTCCGGAAGCGCGCAAGCCGTCGGTCAAGCTGGTGATCGATTTCGGGCGCGCGCTGGGGCGCAAGCGGTCCTCGGCGCAGATCACGGTGCATTATCGGCCGGATCAGCTGATCGGGCGGCAGGTCTGCGCGGTGGTGAATTTTCCGCCGCGCCGGATCGCGGGCTATGACAGCGAGGTGCTGACGCTCGGGATGCCGGATGAGGACGGCGCGGTGGTCCTGATCAAGCCCGACTTCAAGGTTCCGGACGGCGGGCGGCTGTTCTGAGCGGGCGCTATTCGGCATTGACGCCGACTCCCGCGCAATGGCATCCCGTGGCGAGAGACCATGATTCACACGCCCGCGCGTGCAACGGAGCGCAGCCGATGGACGGAACCGGCGTTCTTCAACTCCTGCCAACGGACAGCGCGATCCTGACTTGCCAGGACAATCTGGATTTCATGCGTGATCTGGCTGGCGGATCAATGCAGCTTATCGTGACCTCGCCGCCCTATAACATTGGCAAGCGGTACGAGAAGCGTTCCCCATTCGAGGTCTACCTGGA
>DAHWDR010000405.1:0-4620 GCA_027330745.1 Acetobacteraceae bacterium
CCCGGCGCGCAGCATGACATGGATCGGGTTGAACCGGCCGATCGCGCCGTAGTTGCTTTTCGCGCCCTGTGGCCCCTTCTCGTCGAAGGGAAGAGCGAGCGACATCACCTTGCCCTTCCGCACCAGACGCGCGGCGGCGACAATATCCTCAGCCTTGGTATAATTGAGGGTACCGATCTGATCGTCCGACCCCCATCGCCCCCAGTTCTTGAGCCGCCCGGCGGCCGCGTGCAGGTCGTCCAGCGTCAGCTTGCGCAGTGGCGTGGCAGCGTCGGACATCGCCCCAGTTCCCCTTTTCGTGGTCCGAAAGAGTCTCGGATTGGGTTGATCGCCAGCTTGCCCCTCTGACGCGCCGCTTCATTGATCCAGATCAAAGGTGCTGCGGCGGGGGACGCGATTCTACCAAGTTTGTGCGGCGCCGGCGGCGCCCTTGTTGGCCAGCGGCAGGGACACCGGCTCGTTGGTTTCGGCCGACAAATCAGCCGCGATATAGACTTCCATCACCTGCCGCGCCTCCTCGGGCGTGACCAGGACCGGGCGGTCGCGCGCCACCGCGTCGATGAAATGCGCCGTCTCGGCCACCATCGGGCCGGCGAACACATGGCCGAGCGGCTCGCCCGGCATGGTCGAGAGCGGCAGGCGCATCCCGTCGCGCAGCGTGTTCAGGATCACGTCGCGATGCGTGTCGTCCACCATCAGCGCACCCTCGGTGCCGATCACCTCGATCCAGGTGCTGGAGAAGTTGGGGTGGCCCGGCGGCAGGCTCCAACCGCCGCCGACGACGAACGACAGGCCGCTATCCAGTGTCACGGTGATCCATTGCAGATCGGGGATGTCGGCGCCGCGCGTGGCCTCGCGCATGGCGCCGTAGTTGACCTGCGAATAGACCCGCACCGGCTTCGCCGGGGCCAGGCACCAGAGCAGGAAATCGAGATCATGGGTCGATTCCATCGCCGCCGGCGACAGTTTCACCCGGCCGCTGATCCTGGCTCCGAGGCCGCGGCTGATGTGGCGGCTGACCAGCGCGCTCACCGGCCGGCCGATAGTGCCGTCGGCGATGCTTTTCCGCACCAAAGCGAATTTCGGGTTGAAGCGCTGCGAGTAGCCGATGGTGAGCTTGAGGCCCGCGGCGCGCGCCAGCGCGATCAGCTCGTCGGCCTCGTGCAGTTCCATCGCGATCGGTTTTTCCAGCAGGACATGCTTGCCGGCCCGCAACGCCGCACGCGCCATCGGGTAGTGCGTGGTCTCCGGCGTCGCACTGATCATCACCGCCGTGATCTCGGGCCGGGCCACCAGCTCCCGCCAGTCAGCGGTGACGCTGCGCGGGGCGGTGGCAGCCGCGATCGCGGCCAGGCGCGCCGGGTCGATGTCGGCGATATGCAGCCCGCTTACCAGGGGATGGTCGGCGGCGGCGGCGGCGCGAATGCCGCCGCACCAGCCGGTGCCGATGATGCCGATCTCGATCGCCGTCATGGACAAGGTGCCTCCTGTCGTTCGGCTTCCGTCCGTTGACGGATCGCCGGGCGGCGTCGCGCACTCAAGATGGAGGCTCGCATCGGGGGTCGCAGGGCGCCTTGATCCAGATCAATGCATGTTGCGCCGCACCCCACGCAGCCTCGCCGAGCCTGGGGAACAGGGTCCTTCCGCAGGCACCGCGATAGCCGGATTACCAACGCCGGTGACGTCAAGCGGAAAGGGGCCGCCGGTTGGTCGCTCGCCATGCGCGCCCTATGTGAAGGAGGGGAGATTGAGACAAGAACAGACGATGGCCGGAACGATCGGCTGGGTCCGCGGCTTCAGCCGCTACCAATGGCTGGTGTTCCTCGCCTGCTGGCTGGGGTGGACGCTCGACGGCACCAATTTTGCGCTGTTCTCGTTCGTCCTGAAGCCCGCGGTGACGACACTCGTCGGCGGCACAGCGACCGTGGAGGTTCTGGGCCGGGTCGGCGGGTATCTGGCGATGGTGGGCCTGCTGGGCTGGGCCATCGGCGGCTTCGTCTTCGGCACCCTGGCCGACTATATCGGGCGGGTGCGGACCCTGGCGATCAGCATCGCCATGTACAGCGTGTTCACGGCGCTGCAAGGCTTCTCGCAGACCGTCTGGCAGCTCGGGCTGTTCCGCTTCCTGGGTGGGCTTGGCACCGGGGCGGAGTTGGTGGTCGGCATTCCGTTGGTTGCGGAAGCCTTCGCGGAGAATTCCCGCGCCCGCGTGCTTGGCCTGATGATGACCGGCTCGGCATTCGGCACCCTGCTGGCGGCACAGGAATACCATCTGTTCGCACCCTACGGGTGGCGGGTGGTGTTCTTCGCCGGGATTATTCCAGCCTTGCTGTTGCTGCTGATCCGGCGTGGCATGGTGGAGCCCGAGCATTTCGCCGCCGTGCGCGTCCGGCGCAAGGCGCTGGCTGCTGCGCAGACGCACAGCGCGGCCGACCGCGAGTTCATGCGCTTCTCCTGGCGGCAGCTGTTCAGCGCACAGAACCGCCACAGCACCATGGTGGGATTGCTGTTCGCTACCGGCACCCTGCTGGCCATCTGGACCACGCAGATCTGGTTGCCGACGATCCAGGGCATCATGCTGCACAATCAGGGCGTGACCGGTGTCTCTGTCGTGCCGTACATCACGCTGGGGATGGAGGCGTTCGCCGTCGGCGGCATCCTCGGCTACGCGGCCTTCGGCTTCCTGGCCGATGCGATCGGCCGGCGCCCGACCATCATCCTGTACAGCCTCGGCACCCTGGGGTTCGGCTGCGGTCTCTATCTGGGGGCGCACACCTGGGCACCCTATCCCTATCTGCTGCCGGCTTTCGGCTTCTGCGTGTTCGGCGTGTTCTCGGGCCATGCGGTCTATCTGCCGGAGCTGTTCCCGACCCATATGCGCGGCACCGCGGTGGCGTTCTGCAACGGCTCGGGCCGCGTGATCACCAGCTTCGGCCCGTTGGTGGCGGGGCTGCTGGTCGCGCCGTTTGGCGGCAATTTCGCCAAGGCGGCGGCGGTGATGACCGGCTTCGCGCTGCTCAGCATCATCGGCGTCGCACTCGGGCGGGAGACCAGGCACGATGCCCTGCCGCACTAACCGCCCGGTGACGAGCCGCCGAACCGCCCGAATGGACGGCAGGTGCGCCGCGTGACCGCTCCTCCCGCCGCGGTCCCGTCGTTCCGCTGTTTCCCGCAGGACTACCGCTGGTCGCACGGGCCGTTGGGCGCACTGAACAGCGCGGCCCGGGGCGGGGCGGAGATCGGCGAAGGGAGCCGGGTCGGCCTCGCGCTGGCCAACCGGATCGGCGACGATGCGATGACCGGGGCCTGGTCGGGAGCAAGGCGATGCTGACCGCCGCCGTGGTGGGCCTCGGCTGGTGGGGTCAGACCATCCTCGATGCGCTGGAGGGCAGCGATCGCCTCCGCCCCGTCGCCGCCGTGACCCGCAGCGCCGCCGGGCAGGCGGCGGCACGTGCGCACGGCCTCGCCATCACGCGCGACTACGCTGAAATCCTACGCGACCGACGCATCGACGCCGTGATTCTCTGCACGCCCAATTCGTTGCACCTGCCCCAGGTGCTGGCCGCTGCGGCGGCGGGCAAGCATGTCTTCTGCGAGAAGCCGCTGGCGCTCACCTGCGCCGATGCCAACGCCGCGGTCGCCGCCTGCGCCGCGCACGGCGTGACGCTCGGCGTGGGGCACGAGCGCCGCTTCGAGCCGGCGATCCAGGAGATGCGTCGGCGCGCGGCCAGCGGGCAGTTCGGCACCGTGCTGCAGATCGAGGCCAATTTCAGCCAGGACAAGATGCTCGGCGTGGCCGATGGCAACTGGCGCCTCTCGGAGGCGGAGGCGCCGGCCGGGCCGCTGACGGCCACGGGAATTCATCTGCTCGATCTGGCGATCAGTTTCGCCGGCCCCGTCGCCGGCGTGCTGACCAGCGTGCGCCAACTCGACAGCCATCTGGTCAACGGCGACTCGCTCGCCGCGCTGGTGATGTTCGAAAGCGGCGCCAATGCTCTGCTCAGCGCGATGCTTGCCACCCCCTTTGCCAGTCGCTTCGCGCTGTACGGCGGCAAGGGCTGGGCGGAAGCGGTCGATCGCGCGCATCCCGACCACCCGGACGGATCCATGCTCACGATCTGCCGGCGCGGCAGCCCGCCGGAGACGGTCGCCTTCCCACCAACATCGGCAGTGCGCGCCAATCTGGACGCCTTCGCCGACGCCGCCGCAGGCCGCGGCGTCTATCCGATCAGCGCGACGGAGATGATCGCCACCATCGCCGCGCTGGAAGCCTGCGTCCGCTCCGCGGCCAGCGGCGCGGTGGTTCCGGTAGAGAGATGATGTCGCGCCCATCGGAAGCCAGCGCGTCGGCATATCGACTTGTCACGACAGCAACAGGAAGCGGCACATGACGGCGAACTTCGGCATCACCGGCCTTGACTGGCAGCAGCGGATCAACTGGGACCGGCTGCGCACGCACCGGCTGGAGCGCGCTCGGGCGCGGATGAAGGCGCACGGGCTGGGCGCGATGGTGCTCATGTACGACGAGAACGTGCGCTACGTGACCAGCACGCTCACCCCCGGCTGGAACCGGCTCAAGCCGGGCCTGCGCTATGCGATGCTGTGCGGCGACGATCCGCC
>DAHWDR010000426.1:0-3775 GCA_027330745.1 Acetobacteraceae bacterium
ACCAGCTGGAACGCCGCCGCCGAGCGCATGTTCGGCCACCCGGCGACGGCGATGCTGGGCCAGCCCTTCAGCGTGCTGGTCCCGCCCGACCGCGCCGCCGAGGCCGCCGCCATCGCCCGGCGCATCCGCGCCGGCGGCCGGGTGGAACCGTACGAGACGGTACGCCTGCGCGCCGACGGCTCCGCCTTGCCGGTGCTGCTGACGGTAGCGCCCATCCGCGACGCGGACGGCCATATCACCGGCGCCTCCTGCATTGCCCATGACATCACCAACCGGCGCGAGGCGGAGGCGGCGCTGTCGGCCAAGCAGGCCGAGCTGGTGCATCTCTCGCGTCTCTCCGAGCTCGGCCAGATCGCCTCGGCGCTGGCCCATGAGATCAACCAGCCGCTCACCGCCATCGCCAACTACGCCGCCGGTGCCGACCGGCTGCTGGCCGCCGGCCGCACCGAGGCCGCCGCCGGCGCGATCGCGCGGATCGTGGAGCAGGCCGCGCGCGGCGCCGGCATCGTGCAGCGGATGCGCGATTTCATGCGCAAGCGGGAGACCGAGACCCGGCCTGAATCGCTCGCCGCGGCCATCGAGGAAGCCTGCGCGCTGGCGCTGATCGGCACCTCCGGCCAGCCGGTGCGCCTGGCCCCCATCGTCTCCCCCGACGCCGCCAGCGCGGTGATCGACCGGGTGCAGATCGAGCAGGTGCTGTTCAACCTGATCCGCAACGCGATCGAGGCGATGGCCGGCCAGCCGCGCCAGGAACTCACCGTCGCCACCCACAGGCTGGACGGACGGATGGTGGAGATCAGCGTGTCCGACACCGGCCCTGGCCTGCCCGAGACGGTGCGCGAGCGCCTGTTCCAGCCCTTCGTCACCACCAAGGCGGCGGGGCTCGGCATGGGGCTTTCCATCTGCCGCGCCATCGTGCAGGCGCATGGCGGCACCTTGGCCGCCGAGACCAACGAAGCCGGCGGCACCGTCTTCCGCCTCAGCCTGCCGGCGGCGGACGAAAAGGCGGATCGTTGATCCGGATCAAGGCGGCGGGGGTGGGGCGACGGCTGGTATGGCATCGGGCGCGCGTCCCGCCCCGCAACCGCCGTCAGCCGGATCCTGCCGTGCCCGTCTCTCCTTGCCGTTCGTTCCCGCCATGAGCCCCGTCCCCGCCCGCATCGCGATCGTGGACGACGACGCGGCGGTGCGCGAATCGCTGCGATTCCTGCTGGAAGTGTCCGGCTTCGCGGTGGACACCTTCGCCTCCGCCGCCGAGTTCCAGACCGGGCGCGCCGCGGTCAACCCCGGCGGCATGATCCTGGATCACCACATGCCGATCGTGAGCGGGCTGGAACTGGTGGCGCAGCTGCGCGCTGCCGGGGACGCGCTGCCGGTGCTGCTCATCACCGGCTCGCCCTCGCCGGCCATTGCCGAGCGTGCCGCGGCGCTGGGGGTGCGGGTGGCGGAGAAGCCGCCGTCCGAGCACGAGTTGCTGGCCTTCGCCCGCGGCATTGCCGGCTGACCGCTCGGGGTTATATCTGCGCCGGCGCCTGTGCGCTTACGGAGCCGCCGATGTCCGCCCCGATCCGATGCGATGTCTGTGTGGTGGGCGCCGGTCCGGTGGGAGGAACCCTGGCCTGCCGACTGGCCGAGGCCGGGCTGCGTGTGGCGGTGGTGGACCGCGCCGCGTTGCCGCCGATGGAGCACCCGGATTTCGACGGCCGCGCCTATGCGATCGCCGCCGGATCGGTACCGCTGCTGGAGGCATCCGGGGTGTGGGACGCGCTGCCCGCCCCGTCCGGCCCGATCGCGCATATCCGCGTGACCGACGGGCGGCTGGGCCGTCCGGCCTCGCGGTTGTTCCTGGATTTCCAGGCCGCCGCGCTGGGCGCGGAGGCCGGCCCGTTCGGCTGGATGGTGGAGGCCCGCGCGCTGCGGGTGGCACTGAACGCGCGGCTGCACGCGCTGCCCGGGGTGATGCTGTTCGCCCCCGCCGAGGCTGCCATCACCCGCGAGGCGGCTGGCGCGCGCATCGCCATTGCCGGCGGCCCGACCTTGGAGGCGCGGCTGGTGGTGGCCGCCGAGGGCCGCAATTCCCCGTTGCGCGTCGCCGCAGGCATTCCCGTGACCCGGCTGCGCTACGGGCAGACCGGTATCGTCTGCGCGGTGGCGCATGAGCGCCCGCACGAGCAGACCGCGCTGGAGCATTTCCTGCCGGGCGGCCCGTTTGCGCAGCTGCCGATGGCGCCCTCGGCCGAGGCGGGGGAGAATCTCTCCGCCATCGTGTGGACCGAGCGTACCGCGGAGGCGGCGCGCGTTCTGGCGCTGACGCCGGAGCGGTTCGGGGCCGAGCTGGCGCGCCGGCTCGGCGATCACCTGGGGGCGCTCCGCCTGGTGGGGCGGCGGTGGAGCTACCCGCTTTCGGCGATGTTCGCGCATCGGCTGGTGGCGGCGCGGCTGGCGCTGGTGGGGGACGCGGCGCATGGGATTCACCCGATCGCCGGGCAGGGGCTCAATCTCGGCTTCCGCGATGCTATCGCGCTGGCGGACCTGCTGGTCCGTGCCCACGCGGCGGGCGAGGACCTCGGCGCGCCGGGCCTGCTGGCTCGCTACCAACGGGCGCGGCGGGCCGACAACCTGCTGATGCTCCTGGTGACCGATGGGCTGGACCGGCTGTTCTCCACCGACAACCCGGTGCTGCGGCTGGGGCGGGATCTGGGGCTGGCCGCGGTCAGCCGGATCCCGCCGCTCAAGGCGGCGTTCATGCGCCAGGCCATGGGCCTCGCTACGATCCGCTGAACCAGTTGTAACCCTGATCCTCCCAGTAGCCGCCCGGGTAGACGTTGGTGACCCCGAGTGCCACCAGCGACTTCGGATTCTTGAACCCCAGCTTCGTCGGTATCCGCAGCCGCAGCGGAAACCCGAACGCCGGCGTCAGCGGCTTGCCCAGGAAATCCAGCGCCAGAATGGTCTGCGGCTGCAGGGCCGAGGCCATGTCGATGCTGGAATAGTACCCGTCCGCGCAGCGGAACGAGACATAGCGGGCACGGGTATCGGCGCCGATCCGCCGCAGGAACCACCCCAGCGGCACCCCACCCCATTGGCCGATCACCCGCCAGCCCTCCACGCAGACCAGCCGCGTGATCTGGCTCTGCTGGGGCGCGGCGCGGAGATCGGCGAGCGTCCAGACCCGCCGCTCGGTCACCAGCCCCGAGAGTTCCAGCTTCCAGGTGGCGCCATCGACCACCCGCACCTGGTCGCGGTCGTAATAGGCGTTGAAGCGCGGCGGGCGGGTGATCGCGCTGGCCGGGAACGTGGGCGCCAGCGTGTTCGGGTTGAACAACGCCGCCTGCACCCGGTCGTTCCACGACGACATGGCGCGCAAAAACCGGTCGGCCAGGTCCGGGTGTTGCAGGTTGTCGTAGTCGCAGCCGGTCAGCAGCCCGGCGGCGCCGAAGGCAAGCGCGCGGCCCAGCAGGGCGCGTCGTTCCAGCTCGCGGCTCATCGCACGGCTCCCTGCTCCCGCCCGCCGGCGATCATCGGCCACAGCACCCGCGGCACCAGCGCCACCAGAACCAGATGCACCGCCAGGAAACCCACGATCCCGGCCATGGCGAAGAAATGCACGTAGCGCGAGGCACGGAAGCCGCCGAACAGATCGGACAGCCACCACAGCTGCACCGGCTTCCACACCGCCAGGCCGGACAGCACCGCCAGCACCCCGAGCGCGATCACCGCCAGATACAGCGCCCGCTGCACCGCGTTGTAGCGCCCGTGTTCATGCGGGAGGCGA
>DAHWDR010000429.1:0-1762 GCA_027330745.1 Acetobacteraceae bacterium
GGAATGGTCAAATCCACCAACCACCGATTTCGCGTCATCACGATCTTTCGGCGGCTTGATACCGCGGCTTCGTCGCTCGCTCCGTCGAAGTCCAGGAAGCCTGCGTAGGCCATCACGGCGCCGGTTGCCGGGCACGCCCCGGGCCTGCTACCCCGGAGTACCCATTTCCGGACCCGCCTTGCCCTGATGGCCGTCTATACCGAAGTCTCCGACGACGCCCTGGCCGCGTTCCTGGAAGCGTACGACATCGGCCGGATGGTCGCCTTCCGCGGCATCGCCGAGGGGGTGGAGAACAGCAACTACGCGCTGCGCACCACGGCCGGGGATTTCATCCTGACCTTGTATGAAAAGCGCGTCGATCCCGCCGAGCTGCCGTGGTTCCTGGGCCTGATGGACCATCTGGCCCGTCAGGGCCTGTCCTGCCCCCGCCCGGTGCCGGGCCGTGACGGCAACAAGCTGCGCCCGCTTTGCGAGCGTCAGGCGGCGATCACCACCTTCCTCCCGGGCGTCTGGCCGCGACGGGTGCGGGTGGAGCATTGCCGCCCCGTGGGCGTGGCCCTGGGGGAGCTGCACCTGGCCGGAGGCGACTATGCGCCGACGCGGGCCAACGCGTTGGGTCCCGCCGCCTGGGCGCCGTTGCGGGCGCGGTGCGGGGACGGCGCCGACGCGGTGCGCCCCGGCCTCGGCGCCGAGCTGGATGCCGCACTGGCGGCGATCCTGGCGGCTTGGCCGGCCGGCCTGCCGATCGGCCATATCCATGCCGATCTGTTCCCCGATAACGTGTTCTTTTTGGACGGCGCGCTGTCCGGCCTGATCGATTTCTATTTCGCCGCCACCGATCTGCTGGCCTATGACGTCGCGGTGTGCCTGAACGCCTGGTGCTTCGAGACGGACGGCGCGCTGAATGTCACCAAATCGCGCGCCCTGTTGGACGGCTACCAGTCCCTGCGCGCGCTGACGGCTGCGGAACGCGCCGCACTGCCCGTTCTGTGCCAGGGTGCGGCGATCCGCTTCCTGCTGACCCGCCTGTTCGACTGGGTGAACACGCCACCGGGCGCGCTGGTCACGCGCAAAGACCCGCTGGAATATCTGCGCCGGCTGCGCTTCCATCTGAGCGCACGGGATGCGGGCGCCTATGGTCTCTGATACGCAAGACCGTGGCTCGGTCGCGATCTGGACCGATGGCGGCTGCAAGCCCAATCCCGGTCCGGGCGGCTGGGGGGCGGTGCTGCGGTTCCGCGACCACGAGCGCGACCTGTCCGGCGCAGAGCCGGCCACCACCAACAACCGGATGGAGCTGACCGCCGCGATCGCCGCGCTGGAAGTTCTGAAACGCCCCTGCGACGTGGTGCTCCACACAGACAGCGAATATCTGCGCAATGGGATCACCCGCTGGAGCTCCGGCTGGGTACGCAAGGGTTGGCGCAACAGCACCGGCGATCCGGTAAAGAACATCGACCTGTGGCAGCGCCTGCTGGCCGCGGCCGGCGCGCATAAGGTTGACTGGCGCTGGGTGCGCGGGCACGCCGGCGATGCGATGAACGAACGGGCGGATCAGCTGGCGACCATGGCGCGCGAGGCGCTGACGCGGCGCGGCTGACGCGGTCCGGCCGCCCTCTATCCCGTATCCGACTATCCCGCTTGGGCCAACCGCATGATCCGCGCCGCGACCCCCTTGGCCGCCCAATCCTGCGACCCCTCGGTCCACGCCACGATCTGCCCGGTGCGCGAGATCACGAACGTCGCCGGGACCCCCTGTACC
>DAHWDR010000430.1:0-5508 GCA_027330745.1 Acetobacteraceae bacterium
GACGCTGCGGGGATCCGCCGCAAGCCGCACCAGCCGCATTACCAGAGCCGGGATTACAACGCGCTGAATGGCGGGATCGAACGCTGGTTCGCGCCGATGGCGGCGGCGGGACCCAGCCTGACCACGATCCTGACCTTCTGCCGCGCGCTGTTCGACCTTCTGACGCCCACTCCAACCTGGCATATCGAGGTGCATCAGTTCCGCATCGAGGCGCGCGCCGAGGCCCCCGGCCAGCCGACACCGGAGGGGATGCATCAGGACGGGGTGGATCACGTGCTGGTGCTGCTGGTCGGGCGGGAGAACGTGCGCGAGGGTGTGACCACCGTCGCCGACCTGGCGCGCCGTCCGCTGGGTAGTTTCACGCTGACCGAACCGTTCGATGCGGCGTTGGTGGACGATAACCGGGCGATGCACGGGGTGACGCCGGTGGTGCCGGTCGATTCGTCGACGCCGGGGGCGCGAGATGTGCTGGTGGTGACGTTCCGGCGCTAGGTGGGCAGACGCAGAGTGACCCCGACCCGCCGCGGTGGAAGCTGCGTTCATGCGGGTGCTTGCGCGGAGCGAGGGCCACGGATGTCCGTCCATCACGGGTGGGCGGCGTCACGCGGCACCGCCGCGATCGGGGTGCGGTCCCGGTCCCGAGATATGCCTCGGATCAAGGGTAGCGCATGTGCGCGTGCAGGATGTTCACGATTTCCACGCAGTCTTCCAGGACCCGGTAGACAACGATATGATTAGGGTGGGCGACGAGTTCGCGCGTGCCGGAAACGCGAGCGGGGCGATAGAGATACGGGTGCTCGGAAAGCGGCAGAACCACGCTTTCGATTCTGTCCCGCAGCGACTCCGCCGCGACAGGATTGGATCGCGCGATATAACCGATCAGCTGGTCCAGATCGTCAAGCGCGGTCCGCCGCCACCGTAGCGGCAGCATCAGGTCGGCTGGCCGTCCTGCCGCGCCATCTGGATCGTTGCCCGGACCCTGGCCATCGCTGCGTCATGCGGCACGCTCGGCCGGGGGTCGGCCAGGCTGGCCTGCACTTTGGCACGGAACCAGCGATCATGTGCGTCGGCTTCTTCGGTCGTGGCGAATTCCGACACAAGGGGAGACAGCTCGTTCATGACCGGAATAGCGCGTCTGGCGGCGGTGCAATCCACTCGTGTCGCGGTCGAGAAACGTGATGGCCACCGGGCGGCCTTGGGTCGTGGGCGATGGGATCATCGTATCGTCCGGGTCAGGTCACCACCCCGCCTTCAGGATCTCCCCGGCCAGATACAAACTGCCGCAGATCAGCACGCGCCCGGGCGCGAACCCCGCGGTCAGCGCCGTCAGCGCGTCCGCCACGACGGGCCCGGGCCGGGCGACGCCGCCGGATGCGGCCACGATCTCGGCGACCGGCAGCGCCAGATGCTGTCCGGGCTCCGCCACCGCCCACACCGAGGCCGCATGGGGCAGCAATGGCGCCAGGAATTCGGCCGCGTCCTTCGCCTGCTTCATGCCCACGATCAGATGCACGGGTACACCGCTTGGCCGGTCCGCCCAGGCCGCGAGATGCGCCGCCAGCGCCACCCCGGCGCCGGGGTTATGGCCCCCGTCCAGCCATAGCTCCCACCCCGGCGGCAGCGTCGCGCCGCGCAGGCGTTGCAGCCGCGCTGGCCATTCCGCGCGCGCGACGCCGGCGGTCAGCGCCGCGTCCGGCACGCCCAGCCCGGCGGCACGGAGGGCAGCAAGCGCGATCCCGGCATTGTCCCACTGATGCAGGCCAGGCAGCGACGGGTCGGGCAGGGTCAGCGTGCCCAGCGCATCGTGGTAGCGCCGGTCGGCCAGATCCCAGTCCCGCCCGCGCAGCCGGACCGGCGCACCCATGGCGGCGGCGCGGTCCAGCAGCACGGCGCGCGCGTCCGGCGCCTGTGCGCCGATTGCGACCGGCACCCCCGGTTTCATGATCCCGGCTTTCTCCGCCGCGATCGCGGCGAGCGTGTCGCCCAGCAGCTCCCGGTGATCGAGCGAGAGCGAGGTGATCGCGCTGGCCGCCGGACGCGCGATCACGTTGGTCGCATCGCCCCGCCCACCCAGGCCCACCTCCAGGATGCACAGCTCCGCCGGCGCGCGGGCGAATAACAGGAACGCCGCCGCGGTCAGCACTTCGAACACCGTGATCGGCGCGCCGGCATTGACGGTTTCGATCTCGGTCAGCGTCGCTTCCAGGGTCGCGTCATCGACCAGGGCGCCGGCGACGCGGAAACGTTCGTTGAACGTCACCAGATGCGGCGAGGTATAGACATGCGCGCGCCAGCCGGCGGCCTCGGCCATGGCGCGGAGGAAGGCGCAGGTGCTGCCCTTGCCGTTGGTGCCGGCGACATGGATCACCGGCGGCAGGTGGGTTTCGGGCGCGCCGAGTTTCGCCAGCAGCGCGCGCAGCCGGTCCAGGCTGAGATCGATCAGCCGCGGATAAAGCCCGTGCAGCCGGGCGATCAGCGCGTCGATTCGCGGAGCGGTCATGCGCCGCGCCGGTCAGCCCAGCCGGGCGAGGGCCGCGGCCAGGCGCGTGGCATCTTCCCGCGCGGCGTCCAGCCGCTCGCGGTTCTCGGCCACCACTTCTTCCGGCGCGCGGGCGACGAAATCGGCGTTGTCGAGCTTGCGGGCGATCTTCTCCGCCTCGCCCGCGGCCTTGTCGCGCTCGCGCCCCAGCCGGGTGCGTTCGGCATCAAGGTCGATCAGCCCGGCCAGCGGAATGACGATGGTCGCCTCGTCCAGCACCACCTGCGCCGCGTCGCGCGGCGGCGGACCGGCCAGCGGCGTCACGCTTTCGGCACGGCCCAGGCGGCGGATCGCGTCATCCCAGCGGGCGGCGCGGGCCAGGGTGGCGGGCGCGGCCTCCCGCAGCAGGATCGGCGCCCTTGTGGCGGGGGGGATGTTCATTTCGCTGCGCACGGCACGGATTTCCGAGATCAGGCGCACCACCCAGTCGAGTTCCGCGCGCGCCTCCGCCGCGTCCGTGACCGCGTCCGCCACCGGCCAGGGCGCGCGGATCAGCGAGCACGGCCCGCCGTAGCCGAAATGATCCCACAGCGTTTCGGTAACGAACGGCATCGCCGGGTGCAGCAGGCGCAGGATCGTGCCGAGGACATGGGCGGCGACGGCACGGATCTCGGCGGCGTCCGCCGTGTCGGCGGCACCCAGGACCGGCTTGGCCAGTTCCAGGAACCAGTCGCAGAACACGTTCCACACGAAGCGGTAGCTGACCGCGGCGTATTCGTCGATGCGATAGGCCTCCAGCGCCGTGGTGGCCGCCGCGACCGCCGCGTTGGCGGCATCCAGCAGCCAGCGGCTGAGGGTCAGACGGGCGCCGGCGGGATCGAACCCCGGCTGCGGCGCGATCGCGTTCATCTCGCAGAAGCGCGCGGCATTCCATAGCTTGGTGACGAAACCGCGATAGGATTCCACCCGTGCCGCGCCCAGCTTCACGTCACGGCCGGGGCCGGTCAGGGTGCAGATGGTGAAGCGCAGCGCGTCGGCGCCGTAGCGATCGATCAGCTCCAGGGGATCGATGCTGTTGCCCTTGGATTTGGACATTTTCTGGCCGCGCTCATCGCGCACCAGGCCGTGGATATAGACCGTGCGGAACGGCACCTGGTCGGTGATATGCAGGCCCAGCATCATCATCCGGGCAACCCAGAAGAAGATGATGTCGAAGCCGGTGACCAGCACGTCGGTGGGGTAGTAGCGGGCCAGCTCGGGCGTCGCTTCCGGCCAGCCCAGGGTGGAGAACGGCCACAGGCCGGAGCTGAACCAGGTGTCCAGCACATCCTCGTCCTGGGTCAGCGCGACGTCGGTGCCGTAGGCGGCGCGGGCGGCGGCGGCGGCCTCGGCCGCGTCGGCGGCGACGAACACCTGCCCGTCGGGGCCGTACCAGGCCGGGATGCGATGGCCCCACCACAATTGGCGCGAGATGCACCAGGGCTGGATGTCGCGCAGCCAGGCGAAGAACGTGTTCTCCCACTGCTTCGGCACGAACTGCGTGCGCCCCTGCTCGACCGCCGCGATCGCCGGTTGCGCCAGCACCGCGGCGTTGCAGAACCATTGCGTGGTCAGCAGCGGCTCGATCGCCACGCCCGAGCGGTCGCCATGCGGCACCTGATGCGTATGCGGCTCGGTCTTTTCCAGCAGTTCCAGGCGTTCCAGCTCGGCCAGGATGGCGGTGCGGGCGGCTTCGCGCGGCTGGCCGTCCAGGGTGCGGAGGAAGGCGGGATCGGCGATGCCCGCGACGGGGATGATCGCGTCGGCGAGCTCGGCCAGGGTGATCCGCGCCTCGCGGTCCAGCACCGAGGGCATCGGCAGGTCGTGGCGCTGGCCGACCACGAAATCGTTGAAATCATGCGCCGGGGTGATCTTGACGGCGCCCGAGCCTTTGGCCGGATCGGCATGGGTATCGGCCAGGATCGGGATGCGCCGTCCGACCAACGGCAGCACCGCATGGCGGCCGATCAGATCGGACCAGCGCGGATCGTCGGGGTGCACGACCACCGCAGTGTCGCCCAGCATCGTCTCGGGCCGGGTCGTGGCGACGGTGATGAAGCGGCCGGGCTGGTCGGCGACGGGGTAGCGGAGATGCCAGAGCTGGCCGCGGAGTTCGCGCGCCTCCACTTCCAGATCCGAGATCGCGGACTGGAATTTCGGGTCCCAGTTCACCAGCCTGCGGTCGCGATAGATCAGGCCCTCGCGAAACAGCCGCACGAACACGGTGCGGACCGCGGCCGACAAGCCCGCATCCATGGTGAAACGCTCGCGCGGCCAGTCCAGCGAGGCGCCGAGGCGGCGTAGCTGGCGCGTGATGGTGCCGCCGGACTCCGCTTTCCATTGCCACACCCGTTGCAGGAAGGCCTCGCGCCCCAGAGTGGAGCGGTCGGTGCCTTCGCCGGCCAGCAGGCGTTCCACGACCATTTGCGTGGCGATCCCGGCGTGGTCGGTGCCGGGCTGCCACAGCGTGTCGCGCCCCTGCATCCGGCGGAAGCGGATCAGCGCGTCCTGGACCGTGAAGGTCAGGGCGTGGCCCATATGCAGGCTGCCGGTGACGTTGGGCGGCGGGATCATGACGGTGAACGGGGCGGCGGCCGAGGCGGGGTCGGCGGCGAACGCGCCCGAGCTTTCCCAGCCTTCGTAAAGGCGGGTTTCGGTCGCGGCGGGGTCGTAGGTTTTGTCGAGCATCGGTCCGGCATCTCGGGCGGGGAGGGGGGCGGGTAGCACGTCCCGCAGCGTGCGTCGCCCCGTGCCCGTATTGGGTTGGCGCCTCACCGCGATTTTCGGCGGTTTCGCGGGGTCGTTTGGCGCGCTGGCCGCCGATTGGAACCGCGCGGCGATGGCGGGGACTGTGCAGCTGCGATCCAGCAGGATTTTTTACCACGCGGTCTCGGGGCGGGATCGGTCCGGATCCGCCCGGCTGGGCCGAGGCGCGCGCCCAACACAGCGCGGCTCGGGTGAGATAACCAATAACCAGCTGGGCCACGCTG
>DAHWDR010000436.1:0-14845 GCA_027330745.1 Acetobacteraceae bacterium
ATGCGTGCGGCTATGGGATGCGGTGGCGGCGGGCGATCACAAGACCGCGCTTGATCTGCACCGCCGGCTGGGCGTGCTGTGGAATGCGATGAGCCACGACAATCTGCCGGCCTGCGTGAAATACGCGCAGCACCGCCAGGGGCTGGGGATGTATCAGCCGCGCGCGCCGATGATGCGCGTCACCGCGGGCCAGCGCGCGGCGATCGACTCGGCGCTGGCCGGATTGCCGATCTGACCCATCCGGGAACCGCTAGCGGACGCCGGTTGGTTCCCGGAACCCAAGACAGGTCGAGATCGCGCCGGCATGGTGGATCACGATTTTCGACAGACCCTCCATTGCATCCGCCGCCATCCGCCAGGCCGGCGCGCTCACGCTGATCGCGGCGAACACGCGCCCGTTCTGGTCACGGATCGGCGCGCCGACGCAGCGCAGGCCGGGCTGGTGCTCGGCCTCGTCGGTGGCGTAGCCACGTGCGCGGATCTCGGCCAGCGTGGCGCGCAGACGGTCCGGATCGGTGATGGTCTGCTCGGTGAAGCGGGGAAGGCCGGCGGCGATCACCCGATCGACCACCGCGGCGTCCTGAAACGCCAGGATCGCCTTGCCGACGCTGGTGCAATGCACCGGCGCCGATTCGATCAGGGCCGCCCCGCCCGGCTCGCCGATCGGGTCGGTGCGATGGATCACGACCGCCCGCTGCCCATCGAACACGGCCAGATGCACGCCCTGGCCGCTCAGCCGGGTCAGCGCATCGACGAACGGCCGCGCTTCCCGGTGCAATTCCAGATTCGCCAGCACGGTGCTGCCGAGTTCGAACAGCTTGAGGCCCAGGCGGTAGCGTTCGCCCTCGCGGTCCTGATCCAGCAGCCCGACCGCGCGCATCGAGGCGATCAGCCGGTGCGTGGTGCTTTTGGGGAAGCCGCAGCGCCGGCAGATTTCGCCCAGCGAAAGCGCGCGATCGGTGGTGGAGAACGCATCGAGGATACGGACCACCTTGACCAGGGATTTCAGCGTGTCGTCGCCACGCGGCGGGCGGGAGGCGGGGTCGCTGTCCACAGGGCCTATCCGCCCAGTGCCGCCCGCACCGCGGCCAGTGCCGCGTCCGCCTGCGCCGCGTCCGGCCCGCCGGCCTGCGCCAGGTCCGGCCGACCGCCGCCGCCCTTGCCGCCCACCGCCGCGCTGGCCGCGCGCACCAGGTCCACGGCGCTGAACCGCCCAATCAGGTCCGGCGCCACGGCGACCACGATACTGGCCTTGCCCTCGGCCGTGGAAACCAGCGCGACCACGCCGGCACCGGTCTGCTTGCCGATCGTCTCGGCCAGGCCCTTGAGTTCACGCGGCGGGATTTCGCCCAGGTTGCGGGCAGCCAGGGTCACGCCACCGAGCTCCTCGGTGGTGGCGCCGCCGGTCCCGCCGGTGGCCAGTTTCTTCTGCAACTCCGCCGCCTGGCGTTCCAGCTTGCGGCGATCTTCCTGCAACGCGGCGATGCGTTCGGGCAGTTCTGCGGGATTGGCGCGCAGGCTGACGGCGGCTTCCCTGAGCAGCCGGGATTCGCCCGCCGCCAGCGCCTCGGCCGCTTCACCTGCCACCGCTTCGATCCGGCGCACCCCGGCGCTGACAGGGGATTCCGAAACGATACGGAAATAGCCGATATCGCCGGTGCGGCGGACATGGGTGCCGCCGCATAGCTCGATCGAGAAGGCAAGCCGGTTGTCCGCGCCCGCGCCCATCGAGACCACGCGAACCTCATCGGGGTATTTCTCGCCGAACAGCGCCATCGCGCCGAGTTCCACCGCCGCCGCCGGCGTCATCAACCGGGTGACCACTTCGGTGTTCTCGCGGACGCGCGCATTGACCTCCGTCTCCACCGCCGCCAACTCGGCTTCGGTGATCGGGCGCGGCTGGGAGATATCGAAGCGCAGCCGCTCCGGCGCATTCAGGCTGCCCTTCTGCGCCACATGTGTGCCGAGGGTGCGCCGCAACGCCTCATGCAGCAGGTGGGTGGCGGAATGATGCGCGCGGATCGCGGCGCGGCGGCTGTGATCCACCTCCGCGCGCACGGCAGCGCCCTTGCGCGCGGTGCCGGCGACCACGCGGCCGAGATGGACGATCACATCGCCCAGCTTGCGTTGCGTGTCCGTTACCTCGATGCGCAGCCCATCGGCGCCGAGGATCGCGCCGGTATCGCCTACCTGGCCGCCGGACTCGCCGTAGAACGGGGTCTGGTTCAGCACCACCGCCACCTCCGCCCCTGCGCCGGCGTGATCGGCCGGGGCGCCGGCCGTCACCAGGGCACGAATTTCCCCTTCCGCGGCTTCGGTGGAATAGCCCAGGAACTCGCTGGCGCCGATCTGCTCGCGCAGCTCGAACCAGACCGTTTCGGTGGCAGCTTCGCCCGAGCCGGCCCAGGCGGCGCGCGCGCGCTGGCGCTGTTCGGCCATCGCCGCCTCGAACCCGGCAAGATCGACGCCCCTGCCCTGCTCGCGCAGCGCGTCCTGCGTCAGATCCAGCGGGAATCCGTAGGTGTCGTACAGGCGGAACGCGATCGCGCCGGGCAGCGTGCCGCCTTCGGGCAGGTGGTCGGTTTCCTCCGCCAGCAGATGCAGGCCGCGCTCCAGCATCGCCTTGAACCGGGTTTCCTCCAGCCGCATCGTCTCGGCGATCAGCGTCTCGGCGCGCGGCAGTTCCGGGTAGGCGGCGCCCATCTGGCGCACCAATGCCGGGACCAGCCGCCACATCACCGGGTCCTTCGCGCCCATCATGTGGATATGGCGCATGGCGCGCCGCATGATCCGGCGCAGCACGTAGCCGCGCCCCTCATTGCCCGGCAGCACCCCATCGGCCATCAGGAACGAGGTGCTGCGCAGATGGTCGGCCACCACGCGGTGGCTGATCCGGTAGGGCCCGTCCGGCTCGGTGCCGGTGGCGTGGGCCGAGGCTTCGATCAGTGCACGGAACGTATCCGTATCATAATTATCGTGCTTGCCTTGCAGGATCGCGGCCAGACGTTCCAGCCCCATGCCGGTATCGATCGAGGGCCGTGGCAGCGCCACCCTTGTCCCGGGCGGGCCTTCCTCGAACTGCATGAACACCAGATTCCAGATCTCGATGAACCGGTCGCCATCGGCATCGTCCGATCCGGGCGGCCCGCCCGGGACCGACGGCCCGTGGTCGTAGAAAATCTCCGAGCACGGCCCGCATGGCCCGGTATCGCCCATGCGCCAGAAATTATCGCTGGTGGGGATGCGGATGATACGGTCCTCGGGCAGGCCGGCGACCTCGCGCCAGTGCCGGGCGGCGTCGTCATCGTCGGCATAGACGGTGACCAGCAGCCGCTCCTTCGGCAGCGCATAGTCCTTCGTGATCAGTTCCCAGGCATAGGCAATGGCCTGTTCCTTGAAGTAATCGCCGAAGCTGAAATTGCCCAGCATCTCGAAGAACGTATGATGGCGCGCGGTGTAGCCGACATTGTCCAGATCGTTGTGCTTGCCGCCGGCACGGACGCATTTCTGCGCCGTGGTGGCGCGGTTGTAGGGGCGCTTCTCCTGGCCGGTGAAGACGTTCTTGAACTGCACCATCCCCGCATTGGTGAACAGCAGCGTGGGATCGTTGCGCGGCACCAGGGGTGAGCTTTCCACCGGCTCGTGCCCGTGGCGGGCGAAATAGCCGAGGAAGGCGGCGCGGATGTCGTTGCTGCTGGCCATGGGAGCGGATCGGTCCTGGAAGGGCGCGTGTCACCCAGCACCTAACCCATGGCGGGGCGGGCTGTCACGCCGGCGTGTCCGCCACTTCCTCCTCCAGCGCCGCCAACAGGCGGGCGGGGAAGCGCGCGGGCAGGTCCTGGCCGATCAGCACCAGCCGCGTCATCCCGCGCGGCCAACCCTCCGGCCAGGCTTGCAGGAACGCCACCGGCGCCAGGCTGTGCTGCACCGCCTGGATCAGCAGCGGCCGGTCCGGCGCCTCGGCCACCGCGGCCAGACCCTTCAGGCGCAGCAGCCGCGGGCCGGCCTGCGCGATTAAGGTTTCCAGGAATAAACTGAGTGCGGCCCCGGCGATCGGCGTCTCCCGTTCCAGCACCACGCTGCCCAGCCCGGCCCCGTGCAATCCACGGGCAAACGGATCCAGGCCCGGCGCCGGCGGCAACGCGGCCATCCGCGCGGCCAGCGCGGCGGTATCGGCAGGAGCGAACAACACGGCGGGGTCGGCGGCGCCATGGCTGGCCACGATCACCGGCACCCCGGTTGCGGCCAGCGCGGCGGTCAGCCCCGCGGAGGGTGGGCCGAGATCGGTCTTGGTCAACACAATCCGGTCGGCCAGAGCCAGTTGCCGCGCCGCCTCGGGGTGGCGTGCCAGGTTCGCCGCCCCGTCCGCCGCCGAAACCAGCGTGACCACCGCGCCCGGCGCGTGCGTGCGGACCAGGTCCGGATCGGCCAGCAGCGCGGCCAGGATCGGCGCGGGGTCGGCCAGACCGGACGTCTCGACCAACACCCGATCATGCGGCGGCAGCCCCGCGATCGTTGCCGCCAGGCTGCCCTGAACCCGGCAGCACAGGCAGCCGGTGGCAAGCGTCAGCAGCGTCTCCGAGCCGGTGGCGATCAAGGCGTGATCGATCCCGACCGCGCCGAATTCGTTCACGATCACCGCGCAGCGCGCAAAGGCCGGGTCGCGCAGGACCCGGCCAATCAAAGTCGTCTTGCCCGCGCCGAGGAAGCCGGTGACCACCGTCACCGCCCGCCCCGGCGCGGTCGCGCTCACGACGGATACGTCATGTGGCAGCCATTTTCCGCCACCGAGCCGGCCACGTCCTGGCCCGGCACCAGCTTATACGCGGTGAAGACATCGAACTTGTTGCTGCCCTTCGGCGGCGGGTGGATCTCGCCCACGAAGATGTTCGCCATCAGCTGATGATCGCCCTTGCGATAGAATACTTTGCCCGGCTGCAGCGCGACCTCGGGCGGCAGCACCATGCCCTCAAGCGCACGCGCCATTTTCAGCGCGTCCAGGCCCTTGGAATGTTCGGCGGCCAAGCGGAAGCTGTGCACCGCGACATAGCCGAACCAGACGCGCGCCGTCGGCATCACGTGGTATTTCTTTTCGATCGCAGCGTTGAACGCGGCCACATGCGGCACGCCGGGCTGGTTCCACCACCATTCCATGTTCCACCACCCGGTCTGCGCCGCGGCGGGGGTGGACACCACGTCCTCCAGCTCGAAGATCGCGCCGCCCAGCGCGATGCTTTTCTCCATGCCGAATTGCAGGAACTGCTTCATGCAATCGACCTGCGGCTGGCCATACATGTTGTTGACCAGCACCGTCGGCTTGTACAGCTTCGCCTTGATCAAGGTCGAGGTGAAATCGAGTGTGGTCTGCGGCAGAACGACCGCCTCCACGGTGCCGCCCAGCTTCTTCACGTCGCGGATGAATGCGGCCTGCAAGGTGTGGCCGTAGGCGTAGTCCGGCGTGATCATGAACCAGCGCTTACCGAACTTGCGCACCAGCGTGCTGGTGATCGAGTTCGCGTCCATGCTGGTGGTGCCGCAGATGCGGAATACGTTCCACTTGCACGCCTTGCCGGTCATCGGATCGGTGTGCGCGCCGGGCAGGATGTTCAGCACACCTTTCTGGTTGGTCACCTGGGTCTGCGCATAGGCAATGCCCGAGTTCGGATCGCTCAGCAGCACGCTTACCTTGTCGCGGTCGATCAGCTTGATCGCCTTCTGCACGCCGACGCCGGTATCGGACGCGGAATCCTCCAGCAGAAGCTCGACCGGTCGGCCGAGGATGCCGCCCTTGGCGTTGATCTCCTCCACCGCCAGCGCGGCGCCCTGGTGCTCGGACGTGCCGAGCATGGAGGCCGGCCCGGTCATCTCATCGACCATGCCGATCTTGATCGGCACTTCGCCGCGGGCGGATAGCAGGAACGGCGCGGCGAGCTGCGCACCGGCGAGCACCGCGGCGCCTTGCAGGACACGGCGGCGGCCGGGGCGGGCCCCGGCGATGGGTTCGGACATGGACTTGGACTCCCGTATTGGCCTGTCATCGGCCTTGGTTTGCCGCATCGCTTGATTCGCAGGCGGCTCGATCGCGAGCCTAGCCGCAGCGCCGGGCCGACTGGGTTAACATTCTGTTATGTTCCGGCGATTTGGCGACGGTACGAAACGCTTTGCGAATCCATGACCGTGCCTTAATCTTATTCCGTGCCCGACACCCTCGCCCAGTATTCCGACGCCATGAAGGAGATCGTCGGCCGCGCCGCCCTGGCGCTGGCCGCGATCCGCCTGGGCCCCGGCGAACAACGCAGCGCGCTGCTGTGGCAGCCCGACCTTGCGATCACCGCCGAGGCTGCCTTGCCCAGCTTTGACGTCTGCTCGGTCGCCCGCCCTGGCGGGGCGCTGATTCCGGCCCGGCTGGAGCGGCGCGACGCCGGCAGCGGCCTGGCCGCAGTGCGGCTGTCCATCCCCGGCGCACCGCGCGCTTTGTCCCATGCCGCCACGCCGCCGCCGGGCGCGCTGGTGGTGGTGATGAGCGCCACCGCTGACGCCGCCCCGATCGCCCATCTGGCGATGGTGCGCGGGCTGTCGGACCCGGCGGACGGCACCACCCCGCTCGATACCGCGCTGGCGCCGCAGGACTCGGGCGGGCCGGTGCTGGATTCAACCGGGCGACTGGTGGGGCTCGCGGTATCGGGCGCCGACGGAATGGGCAGGATCGCGCCCGCCCGCACCGTCGCCGCGCTGCTCGGCAACACCGTCCTAGTACCGAGCGGGCCGGACGGACCGCGCGGCTGGCTGGGGTTGTCGCTGCAGCCGGTGGAAGGGAGCGGCCGCTTCCGCTGGCTCGGCGGCGGCAAGGGGCGGCGGGTGATCGGGATGTACGCCGGCGGGCCGGGCGCGCAGGCCGGAATTATGGTGGGCGACATCCTGCTGACGCTGGACGGCACGCATATCAGCGGCTCCGGCCGGCTGCGCGATTACCTGACACCCGAACGGGTCGGCAGCCAGATCGATGTGCGGCTGCTGCGCGACGGCCATGTGCGCACCTGCCGCGTGACGGTCGCGCCGCAGCCGGATGAGTGAGCGAAGGAAGGCCAGGGGGCAGCGCCCCCTGGCCTTCCTTCGCTCACTCCGCCGCCAGCGCCTCGGCCCGCAACACGCCGGCGCCGTCTCCAGGCCGGTCCAGCACCAGCCGCTGGTCATGGAAGCGCGCCACCGCCGGCCGGTGCGCGATCGAGACCAGCGTGGTCCCGGGCAGCCGGGTTTTCAGGACTTGGTAGAGTGCCTGCTCGGCCTCCGGGTCCAGGCTGGCGGTGGCCTCGTCCAAGAACAGCCAGTCGGGTTTGACGATCAGGGCACGGGCCACGGCGATGCGCTGCTGTTCCCCGCCCGAGAGCGTCTGGGCCCAGTTCCGGTCCTGATTCAGATGCTCGATCAGCCCGGCCAGGCCCACGTCACGCAGCGCCGTCTCGATCTCGCCGGGCGCGAGGTGGGCCGGATCGCGCGGATAGGCGATGACGTGGCGCAAGGTGCCGAGCGGGATATAGGCCCGTTGCGGCAGGAACAGGCAGCGTTCCGCCGGCGGGCGGATGATGTGACCGCTGCCGAACGGCCAGATGCCGGCGATGGCGCGGAACAGCGTGGATTTGCCCGAGCCGGAGCGCCCGGTGATGACCGTCGCCATGCCGGGCGCCAGGCTCAGCTGGGCGCCGGTCAATAGCTTCTCCCCGCGCGGCAGCGCCAGGGTCAGGTTCGCCAAGGTCACCGTCCCATCCGCGCTGGTGGTGACGGCAGGCCCCGCCGCGCCTTGCGCGGCCAGCCCGCGCGCGACCACGATCGCGCGGTGGAATGTGGTCAGACGTTCGACGATGGCACGCCACTGCGCCAGCGAGGCATAGGCATTGACGAACCACGACAAGCTGCCCTGCACCTGGCCGAAAGCGCCCGCGGTTTGCATCAATCCGCCGAGCTGGATCTGGTTGGTGAAATAGCGCGGCGCGGCCACTACGAACGGGAAGATGATCGCGATCTGCCCGTAGCCCGAGACCAACGCGTTCAGCCGCTTGGTGCGCAGCATGATCGCCCACCAGTTGGTGATGACGTTGTGGAACCGGTCGCGGAGATTGCCCTTCTCCTCGGCCTCGCCGCCATACAGCGCGATGCCTTCCACGTTCTCGCGCACGCGCACCAGGGCGTAGCGGAAATCGGCTTCCACCCGCTGCTGGCGGAAGCGCAGCCCGACCAGCGGCCGGCCGACCAGATGGGTCAGCCAGGTGCCGACCACGGCATAGACCAGCGCCACCCAGACCATGTAGCCGGGGATGGTCACGCCCCATAGGGTGAGGTCACCCGACAGGGCCCAGAGGATGCCGACAAAGCTGGCGATGGACACCAGGTTGGACAGGAAATCCACGCCGAGCGAGAGCGTAACGCCGACGAAATCGCGCAGATCGTCGGAGATGCGCTGGTCGGGGTTGTCGGTGCCGAGGGCCTGGTCGCCTCCCGCTTGCCCCCCCCCGGCCTGGTCCGAGCCGCCGAGGCTGATGCGGTAATAGGCGCGGTCGGCCAGCCACTCGTCCAGAAACCGCCCGGTCAACCAGCGGCGCCAGCGGATCTGGAGCCACTGGTTGAGGTAGGTGGCGTAGACGAACACCAGGATATAGACCGCCACCACCTCGGTGAAGCCGGGCATGATGTTGCCCGACGGCGTCCGGCGCCAGGTAAACAGCAATTGCATGAACGCCGTGAAATCATGCTTTTGCAGGGCATTATAGAATTGCTGGTTCCAGAAATTCAGCACCACGTTCATCCCCACCATGGCCAGATTCAGGCCGATGATGGAGGCCAGCAGCACCCAGGCGGTCCATTTCTCCTCGGAGCGGAAATACGGGCGCGACAAACGCCAGACGTCGCGCAGGAACTCGCCGAGATTGTTCATTTCCGTGTCGGTCCTGGGGCTTGGGGCGGCAGGGCGGCCGCCAACCGGGCGAGCCAGACCCGCAACCGGGCCCGGTTCACACCGAAATCGGAGCGACCATAGACGCTGCGGGAATAGAGGATCAGCGCGGCGTGTCCTGCACCGTCCGGCGTGACCTGGGCAGTGACCAGATCCGGGAAGTTCCACCAGGCGCTGCGCACCACCCAGTCTTCCTGCAACGTCGCGTCTTCCTGCAACGGCCCGTCTTCGTGCAACGGCGGGGCGAAGCTGGCGGCCGGGTAGGTGCGCGGTTCGCTGGCGGCGACTTGGCGGACCAGGGCAAACAAGGCGGGCGCGGCCAGCGCATAGGCCGGCGTGACGAGATCGGGCGGCGGGCGGAACCCGGCCGGGGCGGCAAGGGCGGTATTGGGGGTGGCGGGGCGTTCCAGCCGCGCGAAATCGATCGGGCGCGGCGGCGGCAGCCCATGCGCACCCACCGCCCCGCAGGCCGGCAGGAACAGCCCGAGGAGCCAGGCCAGCGGTGTCATCGGCGGAGGCAGCGCGTCGGGGCCATGCGCCGGGTCATGGACCGGAACCCGGCCGCCACGCAAGCACCCCGGGAAGCGCTCTGGGAAAGCGCCCCGGCGGGACCGCGGCGGTCGCCGGGCGCGCGGCGCCAGGGAGGCCCCGCAGGAGGCCCCGCAGGAGGCCGCGCCGCGGCGGGCGCAAGCCGCTCCACCGCACCAGCCGCGCGGTGCCGCTCGCGCGCGCAAGTGCCTGATCCTGGATGATCTTGACAGCGCCGAGCCGCAGTCTTTAGCGTGCGGCGATGACAACCGTCACGCGCGCGCAACTGGCCGAGACGATCTATACCGAGGTCGGGTTATCGCGCAACGAATCCGCCACCCTGCTGGAGACGGTTCTGGAGCGGATTGCGGCCCGTCTGGAAGCGGGAGAATCCGTAAAAATCAGTGGATTCGGAACCTTTTCGGTGCGTCAGAAGGGCCGCCGCATCGGCCGCAACCCGAAGACCGGCATCGAGGTCCCGATCCTGCCCCGCCGGGTCCTGGTATTCCGCCCCAGCCTGACCATGCGCGCGCGCGTCAACGGCCAGACGCCCGAGGCCGAGGACACCTGCGCGGCCGACGACACCTGATGCCCTCGTCCCTGATGCCCCCGGCCGCCCCCGCGCCCGAGCCCGCCGCCGACGCGGACCGACCGCGCGCGCGCAAAGCTCCGGCCGCGTTCCGCACCATCAGCGAGGTCGCCGACGAGCTGCACATCCCCCAGCACGTGCTGCGCTTCTGGGAGACGAAGTTCGCCCAGGTTCGCCCGTTGAAGCGCGGCGGCGGCCGGCGCTACTACCGCCCGGACGACATCACGCTGCTGCGCCGCATCTCCGACCTGCTTTACGCCCAGGGCTACACCATCAAGGGCGTGCAGCGGCTGCTGCGGGAGGGCGGCGGGCGGTTGTCCGAGGACATCCCCCCGGCAGCACCCGAGGAACGGGCCGCGGCGGTGGCCGAACAAACCTCACCGGAGCCCTTGCTGCCGATCCCGGATCTGGCCGCGCCGCCACCACCTCGCCCCCCGGCGCCGCGCCCGCGCGCCGAAGCCGAGGCCGAGCGCCTGCGCGCCGTGCTGCGCGAGACCCTCGCGGCGCTCGAAGCGCTGCGTGCCCGGCTTGACTGACCGTCCCGGCCCACCGTTCGCCGGCCCACCGTCACCCGGCACCTGGGGCGTGCTTGCGCGGATCGTGACCGCCCGGCCGCGGCTGTTCGCGGGCCTGGCCTGCGGGCTGATCGCCGAGGCGGCGCTGTCGGGGCATTTCGGCGCGACGACCCGGGCGGTGATCGCCTGGGATGTGGGCGTGCTGGTGTATGTGGTCTCGGCGGTACAGCTGTTCCTGACCGAGCCGATCGTCGCCCTGCCCGCCCATGCCGCGCGCGACGAGGAGGGTGAGTGGACCATCTTCGCCATCACCGTCGCCGCTGCGGTGTTCAGCCTGATCGCGGTGCTGGGCGTGTTCGCCGGCACGCATGACCACGCACCGGCGGTGAAGCATCTGCGGATCGGGCTGGTCGCGCTGACCTTGTTCCTGTCGTGGCTGATGATGCACACGACCTTCACGTTCCGTTACGCCCATGAATACTACGCCGACGATCTGTCGCCTCCGGCATACGACGCGGGGCTGGAATTCCCCGGCGGAACCCCGCCCGATTACATGGATTTCCTGTATTTCTCGCTGGTTCTGGGGATGACGTTCCAGGTCTCGGACGTGCAGATCACCGCCGGCAAGATGCGCCGGCTCGCGCTGCTGCACGGTCTGCTCAGCTTTCTGTTCAATACCGTGATCCTGGCATTGACCGTGAATATCGCGGCGAGCCTGGTCTGACGCCCGGGTCGGCCCGGATTTGCCCCCGGCGGCAGCGACCGATACGCTTCCCGGCAACGACCTTTGCGACACCCCTCACCTCCGCTTTGGGGAAACGCCATGCCTGACGACCGGCCTCTGCCGCCCGATCCCGTGTGGCAGCCCGAGCTTGATGAACACGCCGCGCGCGCGGCGCTCGCCCGCGAACTCGGGGGCGCCGAGCGCGTTGCGCGCCAGCACGCGGGCGGGCGGCTGACCATACGAGAGCGCATCGACCAGCTGCTGGACCCGGGCAGCTTCCACGAGACCGGCGCGATCGCCGGCAAGGCCGAGTACGACGGCGACCAGCGCATCGCCCGCTTCACCCCGGCCAATTGCGTGTTCGGGCGCGGCACGATCGACGGCCGCACGGTAATCGTGGCCGGGGACGATTTCACTCTGCGCGGCGGCTCGGCCGATGCCTCGATCAAGGGCAAGCCGAAAATGTCCGAGCAGATGGCAACCCGCTTCCGCCTGCCGATCGTGCGGCTGATCGAAGGTTCGGGCGGCGGCGGGTCGGTGAAGACGATCGAGACCACGGGACGGGCCAATCTGCCCGGGGGCTTGTCCGACGGGTCCTCGTTCGAGCTGTGCGTGGAGAATATGGCGACCGTCCCGGTGGTGGCGCTGGGGCTTGGCTCGGTCGCGGGACTGGGGGCCGCGCGGCTGGCGGCCAGCCATTATTCGGTGATGGTGAAGGAGATGTCGGCCGTGTTCGTCGCCGGCCCGCCGGTGGTGGAACGGCTCGGCGAGCCGCGCACCAAGCAGGAGCTGGGCGGGTGGGAAATCCAGACCGGCTGCGGCGCGGTCGATCACGCGGTGGATTCCGAGGCCGAGGCGTTCGCCGCCGCGCGGCGGTTCCTGTCCTACCTGCCAAGCTCGGTTTACGATTTGCCGCCACGGGTGCGCGGCTGGGACGCGCCCGATCGGCGCGACGCGGCGCTGGCCTCCGCCGTGCCGCGCGACCGCAAGCAGCCATACCATATGCGCCGGATCATCGGCCGGGTGGTGGACCAGGACAGTTTCTTCGAGATCGGGGCCCGCTTCGGCCGCCCGATCATCACCGGCCTGGCGCGGCTGGATGGCTGGCCGGTGGCGCTGATGGCGGGCGATCCGCTGTATGGCGGCGGCGCGTGGAGCGCGGATGCCTGCCAGAAGATCATCCGATTCGTGGATATGGCTGAAACCTTCCATCTGCCGGTGGTGCATCTGGTCGATTGCCCGGGGTTCCAGGTGGGGCTGGCGGCGGAAAGCTCGGCGGTGATTCGCTGGGGGGTGCGGGCGTTATCGGCGATCTGCCAGACCAGCATCCCCTGGTGCAGCGTCATCATCCGCAACGTGTACGGGGTCGGCGGGCTGGGCCATCAACCGGGCGGACGGGTGGCGCTGCGCTACGCCTGGCCTTCCGCCAGCTGGGGCTCGCTGCCGCTGGAAGGCGGGGTGGAGGCGGCCTATCGCGCCGAAATCGATGCCGCGCCCGCCCCGGCGGCGAAGCTGGCCGAGATCGAAGCGCGGCTGAACGCGCTGCGGTCCCCGTTCCGCTCCGCCGAGGCGTTCTGGGTGGAGGAGATGATCGACCCGCGTGACACGCGCCCGCTGCTCTGCGAGTTCGCCAACCTGGCGGCGCCCTTGCGTACCCCGGGACCGGCGCGGTTCGGGATACGGCCCTAAGGGTACGAAGTGCGGCGAGCCCGCGCGCGCGTCACACTGGCGTCCCCGGCGCGGCGCGGCTATGGTCCGCCGGCCTTGCCCGACCCGCCCGAGGATAGAAGCGGCGCGTCCCCGGGGGAGGGGGAAGCTCACCGGAGGCTATTGCTTGATCCGCTTACGCGCCGCTCTGCTGGCTCTCGCCTGCCTCTGCCCGTGCCTTGCGGTCCTGGCCATTGCCGCGCCCGCGCGCGCGGCCCCCGCGCCCTTGGCGGGTCCAGAGGCCGTTGCGCCCGCTGGCGGGGTGATCGCCGCGATTCGCGTGGTGGGCAACAAGCGGATCGAGACCGGGACCGTTCTGTCCTATATGCTGGTGCATCCGGGCGATCGGTTCGATCCCTCGACGCTCGACCAGAGCCTCAAGACCCTGTACGCGACCGGACTGTTCCGCACGGTCAGCCTGGATCGGCAGGGCAGTACGCTGGTCGTGCACGTCGTCGAGTACCCGCTGGTCAATCAGGTGTTCTTCGAGGGCAACCACGCGCTGACCGACGTGCAGTTGCGCAAGGTGGTGCAGCTGCGCCCGCGCGCGGTGTTCACCCGCGCCGCCGCCGCGTCCGACCGCCGCCGCATCCTGGACAGCTTCGCCATCAAGGGTCATTACGACGCCACCGTCACCCCCGAGATCATCCGCCTGCCCGAGAATCGGGTGAATGTGGTGTTCGAGATCGACGACGGCCCCTCCACCCTGATCAGCCGCATCAGCTTCGTGGGCAACCACGCCTATGGCGAGAGCCGGCTATCGGGCATTATCGACAGCCGGGAGGAGCGGTGGTGGGCGTTCCTGTCCAGTTCCGACCAATACAACCCGCAGCGGCTTGATCTGGACAAGGAATTGCTGCGGCGGTTCTATCTTAAACATGGCTACGCCGATTTCCGGATCGTCGCCGCGACCGCCGAGCTGGCCCCCGACCGCAAGGCGTTCTTCCTGACGTTCACGGTCCACGAGGGACCTCGCTACCGTATCGGCAGCATTGCGATCCACTCCGCGCTGAAGGGCATTGGTCCGGCGCAGCTTGATGACGAGCTGCAATTCGCCAAGGGCGACTGGTTCGACGCCGACGCAGTGCGGCGCAGCTCGGACGGGATGGAGAATTATGTCCGCAGCCACGGCTTCGCCTTCGTCCAGGTAACACCGAATATGGTCCGCAACCGCAAGGCGCGGACCGTGGCGCTGAGCTTCAACGTCTCGCGCGGGCCGCGGGTCTATATCGACCGCATCGACATCGTCGGCAACACCCGCACCCGCGACAGCGTGATCCGGCGCCAGTTCCACCTGGCCGAGGGCGATGCGATGAACGCGGGTTCGGTTCGGCGCACCGAGCAGCGGCTCAAGGAGCTGAACTATTTTTCGCATGTGTCGATCACGGTGTCTCCGGGAGCCGCACCGGACAAGGCAGTACTGACCACGCATGTGACCGAAAAGGCGACCGGGCAGCTCAGCCTGGGCGGTGGCTACTCGACCGATGTCGGGTTGCTGGTGCAGACCGGGCTAACTGAAAAGAACATCGTCGGCTCCGGAATCGATGCCGGGATCAACGGCACCCTGGCGCAGAAGCAGAGCTCGATCGATCTCAATATCACGGACCCGTTCTTCGAGAACCGCAACCTGCTGCTGGGCGCCGATGCGTTTCTGTTGAACTACAACAACCTGGGCACCGCGCCCTACAACGAGGAGCGGATCGGGTTCTCGCTGCGCGCCGGGTATAATTTCACCAACCATCTGTCGCAGGTCTGGAGCTACCAGCTGGTCGATCGCGACGTCTACAACATCCTCTCCGGGTCCAGCGCCTATATCTACGATGAGGCCGGCTACA
>DAHWDR010000333.1:0-1715 GCA_027330745.1 Acetobacteraceae bacterium
CACCCCGGCCTTCAGCACCGGATCGAGCGGGGAGGCGGCGTCGCACCACGCCAGGAAGCCGCGCATCTCCCGATCCAAACGCTCCGGCGCCGGCAGCGGGATCGGCACCTGCTGGACCGGATCGCGCGACGGCGGCATCGGAGTGCGGGCATCGGGGCGCCACGCCCCGACCGTGGCCGGGGCGGACGCCGCGGGCGCGCACAGCCCCGCGTGCCAGGCGAACAGACGCGCCGTGGTGAGCGGTTCGGCACCCCCGTGCGTGGCGTCGAGCGCCATGCCGACCGCGGCGTCCCTGGCGGCATCCGCCGGGCCCGGGGGTGAGCCCGGGGATGGTGCGGAGACATCGGCACCCGGCTGGCGACCTAGCGCGGCCTCCAGCTCGGCGGCCGCGAGTGCCACGCCGTCGAGCGCGGCGGAGGCCTGGATGTCGTCGATCAGCGTCAGCAGCGTGGCTTGGGCGCGGATGCGCGCCGGCAGGTCTTCCATCCGCCCGGTGAGCCGGCCCTGGCGATACCGCACGTGAGCCAGCCGGGGGGCCAGCCGCTTGAGGCTGAAGTGGAACCGCGGCCAGTTCTTGCGCTCATGGAGATATCGGGTCATTCGCCGCACCTCATGCGGCGATACTGGGACGGCTCGCCGACGCCTGCAACCGATTTCTCCGCGGACAATGCGGTGAATGGATCGGGCCGGGCTTGTCCCGTCGCCGATCGTCCGGGCGTATCGCGTCTTTACACCCGCCCCGGCCCGTCCCAGCGTCCGCCCCGGGCCGCCGCGCGGCCTCGCGTCATCTGTCCGAAGGAATCGTCATGCCGCTCACCCTGCCTCGCCGCCACGTCCTTGCGTCCGCCGCCGCCGCCCTTGCCGCGCCTGCCGTCCATGCCGCCGGGCGTCCGGTGACCGTCGGCGTGCTCACGGATGAAACCGGCGTGCTTTCCTCCATCTCCGGCCCCGGATCGGTGCTCGCCGCGCGGATGGCGATCGAGGATTTCGGCGGCGCCGTGCTCTCCCGCCCGGTGCGGCTGGTGCATGCGGATCATCAGAACAAGCCCGATATCGGCGTCGCCATCGCCCGCAAGTGGTTCGATACCGAGGGCGTCAGCATGATCACCGACCTCGCCAATTCGGCGGTGGCGCTCGCGGTGCAGAACCTCGCGCACGCGCGCGGCCAGGTCACGCTGTCCTCCACCGGCGGCACGATCGAGCTGATGGGCAAGCAGTGCTCGCCGACCGGCGCCACCTGGGCCAACGATACCTATTCCGCCAGCGTCGGCCTGGTGCGCTACTTCATGGGCCAGTTGCACAAGAAGACCTGGTTCCTGATGAGCGCCGACTACGCCTTCGGCCACTCCATGCTGGACCAGGCGGCAAAGGCGATCGCCGCGCATGGCGGCAAGGTGCTGGGCACGATCTACCATCCGCTCGGCACCAGCGACTACAGCAGCTACCTGCTGACCGCCCAGGCATCGGGGGCGGAGGTGCTGATGCTCGGCAACGCCGGCACCGATCTGGTGAACGCGGTCAAGCAGGCGCACCAGATGCACTTGCCGCAGATGATCGCCGCCAGCGTGGTCACCATCATCGACGTGCATGCGATCGGGCTGGCCGATGCCGGCGGGATGACCTTCCTGACCTCGTTCTACTGGGGCCGGGACGACCGGACCCGCGCTTTCGCCAAGCGCTTCATGGCGAAGCACGGCGCCCCGCCGACCATGTTC
>DAHWDR010000024.1:0-7308 GCA_027330745.1 Acetobacteraceae bacterium
CGGCTGGTCGTAGGCGATCGGCCCGTTCACACGCAGCGCATGCGGCAGGACCGCCCCCTTGAAGGCGATCTTCTGCTCGGGCTCGTACAGCTCCACCCCGCGCAGGGCGGACACGAAATCGTAATGCCAGTAGGCGCGGCGGTATTCCCCATCGGTGGCGGCGCGCAGCCCGATCCGTTCCTGCTGCGCGATGGCGGCGGCGATCGCCGTGTCCTCGGTGGCGCGCAGCGCGCTGGCGTCCAGCCGCCCGGCACGGAACGCGGCGCGGGCCTCCGCCAGGGCCTTCGGGCGCAGCAGACTGCCGACGTGATCGGCGCGGAATGGCGGGCGCGCGCGCGCGGACATGGTGGCGGACATCGGACAATCCCTCCCGGAGCAGAACCGGCGCCATTGTGCCCCGCCCGCGCCACGCTGCGAACCCCCGCCCCCCCCGCGCGCATGGACCACCCGCACCCAACCGACTATCACGCCGCCCATGCCGCTTGCCGCCCTGCTGGTTCGCCTCGCCGACTGGTCCCGCCGCCACGCCGCCCGCGTCGTCGCCGGCGGCGTTCTGCTCGCCGTCCTGTCGGTGCTGTATGCCGGCGCGCATCTCGGGGTCAGCACGGACACCGGCAAGCTGTTCGCCGCGTCGCTGCCCTGGCGGCGGAGCGAGATCGCGTTCGATCGCGCCTTCCCCCAGTTCAACAACCTGCTGGTATTCGTGATCGACGCCCGCGAGCCGGAGGCGGCGGACGCCACCGCCCATGCCCTGGCCGTGGCCTTGCGCGCCGATCACACGCATTTCAGCGACGCCACCGAGCCCGACCGCTCGGCCTATTTCGCCAAGGAAGGCCTGCTGTTCCTGTCCACGGCGCAGTTGCGGACGCTGATGAACCGCACCATCGACGCGCAGCCGTTCATCGGTCAGCTGGTGGCCGATCCCTCGGCGCGCGGGCTGTTTTCGGCGCTGGCGCTGATCGGGCTCGGCGCGCAGCGGGGAAATGTGGATCTGACCCCTTATCTACCTGCGCTGGCGGCATTCCACCGGTCCCTGGCCGGGGCACTGGCGGGCCATCCGCAGCCATTATCGTGGCAGACGCTGCTGGGCGGGGAGACGGCCAGGCTGGCCGGCCGCTACCGCTTCGTCCTGGCCCATCCGCGGCTGGATTACGGCGCGCTGGAGCCGGGCGGGGCGGCCACAAGGGCTGCGCGCGCGATCGCGGCGCGGCTGCCCTTCGTGCATGCCGGCGTGGCGCGTGTGAGGGTCACCGGGCAGATCGCCCTGTCGGACGAAGAATTCGCCACCGTCGCGCAAGGCATGGTCTGGGCACTGGCCGGCAGCGTGGTGCTGATCACGCTATGGTTGATTCTGGCGGTGCGGAGCTGGCGGCTGATCCTGCCGATCCTGATGACGCTGCTGCTCGGGCTGTCATTGACTTTGCTGTTCGCGGCGGTGGCAGTCGGCACGCTGAACCTGGTCTCGGTCGGATTCGGCGTGTTGTTCGTCGGCATCGCGGTGGATTTCTCGATCCAGTTCTGCGTCCGCTACCGCGAGCGCCGATTCGAATTCCCCGACCCCGCCGAGGCGCTGCGGCGGACCGCGGCGCGCGTGGGCGAGCAAATCCTGGTAGCCGCCGCCGCCACCGCCGCCGGATTCCTGGCCTTTGTCCCGACCGCCTTCGTGGGCGTGGCCGAACTCGGGCTGATCGCCGGGGTGGGGATGTTGATCGCCTTTGCCTGCACCGTGACCTTCCTGCCCGCCGCCATCACCCTGTTCCGTCCGTCCGGCGAGGCGGGCATGGTGGGATTCGCCTGGGCAATTCCGCTGGACCCGATCATCCGTCGCCACCGGCGGCCGATCCTGGCGGGATCCGTCGTGCTTGCGCTGGCGGGCGCCGCGGCGGCGCCGCATCTGACGTTCGATGCCAACCCGCTGCACACCCAGAACCGGCACACCGAGGCGATGGAGACGCTGCGCGACCTGATGGGTTCGCCGCTCACCAACCCGTTCACGATCGACATCCTGACCCCGAACGCGGCCGCGGCGGCCCGGCTCGCGGCGCGGCTGCGCGGTCTGTCCACGGTGGACAGCGTCCGCAGCATCGCCAGCTTCGTGCCCGCGCATCAGCAGCGAAAATTGGCGATCATCGCCGATGCGGCGACCATCCTGGGGCCGACGCTGCTGCCGCTGTCGCCGGTTGTGCCGGCAGATGCGAACCAGATCCGGCTCGCGGCGAAGACCGCCTTGGGACAGATCGACGCCGCCTTGCGCCGCCCCGGGCCGCATCCCGGCCTGGTCCCGCTCGCAGCCGACCTGCGCCGCCTGGTTGTGGCCCCCGATCCGGTGCTGATGGCGACGAACCAGGCGCTGACCCGATTTCTGCCGGCGGAGCTGCATCGGCTGCGCGACGCCTTATCCGCCGCGCCGGTCACCCTCGCCGCGATCCCGCCCGCGATCGCGCGCGACTGGGTGCTGGCGGACGGTCGGGCGCGGGTGCAGGTGCTGCCGAAACAGGCCGACAGCCGCACCAGCGCCGGGCTGACCGCGTTCGTGGGGCAGGTGCTGCGCGTCGCACCGGATGCCGGCGGGCCGGCGGTGACAGTGGTGGCGACCTCGCGCACCATCGTTGATGCGTTCCGCACCGCCGGGTTGCTGGCGCTGGCCGCTATTGCGGCGATCCTGGCCCTCACCCTGCGGCGGGCACGGGACGTGGCGCTGGTGCTGGCGCCGCTGCTGCTGTCGGCGCTGCTCACACTGCTGGTCGCGGTGCTCCTGCCGCTGCCGCTGAACTACGCAAACATCATCGCGCTGCCGCTGTTGCTGGGCGTGGGGGTCGCGTTCAATATCTATTTCGTGATGAACTGGCGCGCCGGGCGGCACGCGGTGCTGGGCTCAGCCACGGCGCGCGCGGTGCTGTTCTCGGCGCTGACCACCGGGACCGCGTTTGGGTCTTTGGCGCTGTCGCATCATCCGGGGACCGCCAGCATGGGCGCGCTGCTGCTGATCAGCCTGGGCGCCACCCTGCTCGCCAGCTTTGTGTTCGTGCCGGCGCTGCTGGCTAGCCTCTCACGGCGGCGCGATTAGGGACACGCCGCCCCTGGCCTTCGGCCGATGCCGTGCTACATAGACCAGACCGGTTCTGGCCGGTCCTGCTGGTCCTTTCCGGGAACCCAAGATGCGTGCCGCACGACTGCGCCCCTTTCTGCTCCCGGCGCTGGCCAGCTTGGTGTTGGTCGGCTGCGCCTCGGTACCGCCGAAAACCCACCCCGAAGCGCGGGCCGAGTATCTTCGCACCAACGATCCGCTGGAGCCGACCAACCGCGTCTTCTACCGCGTGAACAACGCCCTGGATGCGGCCGTGCTGCGCCCGGTGGCGGTCGCCTACAAGGACGCGGTGCCAGCGCCGGCGCGCCAGGGTGTGCATAATGTGCTGACCAATCTCAGCGCGCCGATGGCGCTGGCCGATGCCATGCTCGCCGGCCGCCCGCATCGCGCCGGCACCACCATGATGCGGTTCCTGATCAACACCACCCTGGGCGGGCTCGGCCTGTTCGATGTCGCCTCCCATCTCGGCTACCCCGAGCATGACACCGATTTCGGTGAGACCATGGCGGTCTGGGGCGTGCCGGAGGGACCGTTCCTGTATCTTCCGGTCTTCGGCCCCTCCGACCCGCGCGACGCGCTGGGTGAGGGTGTGGACATCGCCGCCGATCCGCTCGGCTGGTTCGGTCAGGGCACCGCGGTGACGGCGTTGCGCTGGAGCCGCACCGGGATCAGCGCGATCGACGCCCGCTCCCGCGTGATCGGCGAACTCAGCGCGGTCAAGCGCACCGCGCTCGATCCCTACGCCACGTTCCGCAGCCTGTATCGCCAGCACCGGCATGCGCAGATTGCCGAGCTACGCGCCGCCCCCGCCGGCACCGTGCCCGCCTGGTTCCCTGCCCCGCAGGCCGCACCCGCCCCGCGTCCGGCCACGCCGCCGCCCCCGCTTCCGCGCCTCCATGTGCGGCGCCCCCCCACTGCCGCGCGCCCCTGATCCGCACCCTGACCACCGGAGAGCGCTCCCGATGCCCACCCGCCGCGCCGTCCTGTCCCTGCCCGCCATCGCCGCGCTGGCGGGGTTGGGCCGCCCTGCTAAAGCCGCCCCCGGTGCTGGCCCCAGTGCTGGCCCCGGTGCTGGCCCCGGTGCTGGCGCGGACCCGGCTGCCGCTTTCATCCGCGCCACCGGTGCCGCCCTGGTCCAGGTGATCAACGGGTCCGATCCCGCGGCCGCCAAAACCGCGGCGCTGCAGCAGATCATCGACAACCGGGTGGACGTGGACGGGATCGCCCGCTTTTGCCTGGGCCGCTTCTGGCACGTCGCAACCCCGGCCGAGCGCACGGAATATCAGAAATTGTTCCACCGCGTTCTGGTCCTGAACGTCACCGCCAAGGTGGGCGCCTATAAGGGCGTCGCCTTCGCGATCGGCCGCGCGGTCCCGCGCGCGGAGGGGACCATGGTCGCGACCACCGTCTCCCGGCCCGGCCAGGCCCCGGCCGAGGTCGATTGGTTGGTGAAGCCGGAAGCCGGGGCGGAGAAGATCATCGACGTGGTCGCCGAAGGCACGTCGCTGCGGGTAACCCAGAGAAGCGACTATGCCTCGTTCATCTCGCGCCATGGCGGCAGCGTCGCCGCGCTGATCACCGCGCTGCATCACCAGGTGAACGGGGCCGGATAACACGCCGGCTGTCGTACAGCACCATTTCGGTGCCGTCGCGGACGAAGCGGGCGCGTTCCACCATGCCGATCGCACCCAGGACGGTGCGTGAGCCGATATTATCGGCGCGCGCCACGGCGACGATGCGCGCCAGGCCGGCGATCTCGTGGCCGAACATCAGCGCGGCGCCCGCCGCCTCGCGCGCCAGGCCGCGACCGCGGGCTTCCGGCCAGAGCGCGAAACGGAGCGCGACACCGCGCCCATCCGCGCGCTCCATCAGGCCGACAAGGCCGAGAAACGCATCGCCGGCGGCATCGCGGAGGGTCCAGATCCCATAGCCGCGCGCCGCCCAGAAGGCGATGTCGGCGGCCAGTTCCTCGGCGGCGCGCACCGGGCCGCGCACGCCGTCCAGCATGACGGCGAACACGCGCGGGTCGGATTTCAGCGCGATCAGGTCCGGCAGATCGGGCCAGGCGACCGGGGTCAGGCGCAGCCGGCCGGTGCGCAGCGTCCAGGCGGGGCTCATGGCCAAGCGGGGCCCATGGCGACGCGGGCCGCATGGCCAGGCGGGGCGCTTGGATTTGAGGGGGGGCGGATCGGCATGGGCGGCGCCGGGCTTACGCCGGCGTCACGCGGGCCGCAACGCGGGGGATTGCGCGGCTTGCGCCGGCGCCGCAAAGTACCGGCATGATCCTGCTCATCGACAACTACGACAGCTTCACCTTCAACCTGGTGCATTTCCTGGGCGATGTCGGGGGGCACTGCGACGTCCGTCGTAACGACGCGATCACCGTCGCTCAGGCGCTGGCGCTGGCGCCGGAGGCGATCGTGCTGTCACCCGGCCCCTGCACGCCCAACGAAGCGGGGATCTGCCTGGACCTGATCGAAGCCGCCGCCGGGCGCATCCCGATTCTGGGCGTGTGTCTGGGCCATCAGGCGATCGGCCAGGCGTTCGGCGGCGAAGTGGTCCGCGCACCCGTGCCGATGCACGGCAAGACCAGCCGCATCCATCATGCGGGCTCGGATATCCTGGAATCGGTCCCGAACCCGTTCACCGCGACCCGCTACCACAGCCTGATCGTCGATCGCGCCAGCCTGCCCGAAACCCTGGTCGCGACCGCCTGGACCGAGGACGGGATCGTGATGGCGATGCGCCATCGCGCGCTGCCGATCTACGGCGTGCAGTTCCATCCCGAAAGCATCGCCAGCGAAAGCGGCCATGTGATCCTGGGCAATTTCCTGCGCCTGGCGCGCGGCGGCAACGCGCCCGCCCGCGCCGCCTGAACCGCGGTGTCGCGCAGCCTCAAGCCCGCGCTGGCGCAACTGGCCACCGGCGCGACCCTGTCCGAGGCCGAAGCGGAATCCGCGTTCGAAACCATCATGGAAGGCGAGGCGACGCCGGCGCAGATCGGCGCGCTGCTGATGGCGATGCGCGTGCGTGGGGAGACGGTGGCGGAACTGACCGGGGCCGTGCGGGCGATGCGCGCGCGGATGACCGCGATCGACGCGCCCGCGGATGCCATGGATGTCTGCGGCACCGGGGGGGATAACGCGGGGACGCTGAACGTCTCCACCGCCGTGACCTTCGTGGTGGCGGCCTGCGGCGTGCCGGTCGCCAAGCACGGGAACCGGGCGCTGTCCTCGCGCACCGGAGGGGCGGACGTGCTGACCGCGCTGGGGGTGGAGGTGGAAGTGCCGCTGGAGCGGCTGCCATCGGTGCTGGAGACCGCCGGCTGCGCGTTCCTGTTCGCGCCCCGGCATCATCCGTCCATGCGCCACGCGGCCGGGCCGCGGGTGGAACTGGGCACGCGGACGATCTTCAATCTGCTCGGGCCGATGGCCAATCCGGCGCGGGTGCGGCGGCAACTGACCGGGGTGTTTTCGCCGGATTGGGCGCGGCCGATGGCCGAGACTCTGGCCCGGCTGGGGACCGAGGCGGCGTGGATCGTCCATGGCGACGGGCTGGACGAACTATCCCTGGCCGGGGAGAACCACGTGGTGGCGCTGGCGGACGGGGCGATCCGCGCGTTCCGCCTGACCGGGGCGGAGGCGGGATTGCCGTCCTGGCCGCACGCGGCGATCCGTGGCGGCGAGGCGGGGGAAAACGCCGCCGCGCTGCGCGCGCTGCTGGAGGGGGCAGCCGGCGCGTATCGGGATACGGTCCTGTTCAACGCCGCGGCGGCGCTGATGGTGACCGGACGGGTCGTGAACTTGCGCGCGGGGGTGGCGGCGGCGGCGGCGGCGATCGATAGCGGGGCGGCGCTGGGGGCTTTGGAACGGCTGCGCGCGGCATCGCGGTAGCGGGCCGCGAGCGCGCCATCATGCGCCAGCCCGGCCCCATAACCGGCGCGAGGCGATGCGCGCGCCCTCGGCGGCCGCGGCGAGCTTCACCCAGACGATCTCCTCGGCCACGTATTCGCGCCCGGCAAAGGTGCCGAAGCCGCAATCGGTGCCCGCGATCACCCGCTCACGGTCACCGACCACGGACACCGCCTCCTCCAGCCGCCGGGCGATGAGTTCTGGATGCTCGACGAAATTCGTCGTGGTATCGAGAACGCCGGGCATCAGCAGCATATGCGCGGGCAGCTTGTGGGTGCGTAGCGCATCGTATTCGTGCTGGTGCCGCGG